>DATJYW010000060.1:0-19189 GCA_035499435.1 Candidatus Acidiferrales bacterium
TTACCCAACCTGCATGGCGATCTGGAATTCCATCGCGGCCCGCGCTGCTCCGCGATACGTGCCCGTGACGGGCGCGGCAAGCAGCGGATCGGCTGCCGCCGCCACGGCGACATGGGATGCCGCCACGGCCAGTCCGCGCGATGGATCGTACCCGCGCCAGCCGCCGCCTTGAAGATAGACCTCGGCCCAGGCGTGCATCTCGCCGTTCTCCTGGAGCGACGCGTCGCGCTCGTAGCCACTGACAAATCGGGCCGTGACGCCCACGGCGCGGCACGCCTCGCAGAAGAGTACGGCCAGGTCGCGGCAGCTACCTTCCTTGTCGCGGAGGGTCTGGTCCGGCGGGTGCGGGGCGCCGTCGCGGCGGACCACCTGCCGCACCGTGCCGAAAATCGTCTGCGTCAGCGCGCTCAGAAACGGGACGGTCTGATTTCGGGCATGGGTTGCGAGCGATCGCGCGAGTTGGCCGACCTCATTGCCGGCGGAAGAAGCGCCGGGCAGCTCGCGATCCGCCTGCGAGAGCAGGAAGTCGAACGGGTTCTCGCGCAGCGTCTCCACTTCGAAGCTGCTCCGCGCCTCGAGCGATTCCACCGTGCCGGTGAACCACGCCTGAGTCATCACGTTGCCGTTTTCATCGAGGCCTTCGGCGCGGCCGGCCGGCGCGGGCGAGATGGCCAGCTCGTAGGCCAGCACGCGCTGGGAGCCGTCCTGCCTGGGGCACAGGCGGAAGGTGTGCGGCTCCAGGTGCACCGGCGCATCGTAGCGATAGCGCGTGGTATGGACTACCGAGAAACGCATGTAGGGAAGGCGGCCTCGATCCACTCCGACGGCAGGTCCTGCACGCTGCGGCGCATGCGCTCCTGCCACCAGTCGGAGATCGCGCGCAGGTCGTCGCGCTCGTAACGCTGCTCGACGACTTCGAAGCTGCCGCGGGAATAGAGCAGCACGTCCATCGGGAAATCGACGTCCGCGGCGCAGAGGCGCGTGGCGTCGAAGGCGAGGAGTCCGACCTTGAACGCATAAAGCATCGAGTCTGAGCGGTTGAGCGAGCGCTCCAGGATCGGCTTGCCGAAGCCGGAGGCGCCGATGATCTGGTACGGCGTGTCCGGGCCGATCTCCACCCAGTTGCCCTCGGGGTAGACCAGGAAGAGGCGATGCGTGGAGTCCTCCGCCATCTGGCCGCCGATCAACGCGTGCGCGTTGAACTTCAGCTCGCTGCGCTGCAAGGCCTCGTGATCCTCCTGCGCGGCGCGCCGTACCTGCTGGGCGTAGAGGTTGACCACTTTGTAGAGCCGGTCGCGGACGGCGGTGTCGCGCGCGAAGGCTTCTTCGAAGTAGAGTAGGATCTTGTCGCGCAGCGAGCGCAGGCCGGAATTCATCACGAAGAATGAGAAGCCGGGGCCCTGATAGGTGGCGGTCTTCTTGGCCACCAGACACTCGTTGCCGGCGACCACGCGCGTGTCCGCGATCCCCACGAGGCCTTGTTCCACATTGATTCCCAGGCAGAAGGTCATTGTCAGCAGAGGGCGCGCTGCGCGCGCGGGCAGGCCGGGAGGCCTACCCTACAAAGAAAAAGTCGTTGGCGATGCACTGGTCTATTGTATTCATTTTCACCTGGAGGGCGTCGCAGAACTCGTGCAGGCCGCCCGCCAGGATGGTTTCCACCCGCGCGAAATCCAGCTCGCTGCGCAGGATCCCCAGGCGCTGCTCCGCCGAGCAGGAAAAGGTGTCCGCCGCTGTCCCGGTGATGACATGCAGGCTGCGGTCGGCGCGGCCGACACAGTAGCGCAGCGCGCGCGGGAACTCGTGGTCGAGGAGCAGAAATTCCACGATGCGCTCCGGCGAGATGCGCCCGTGCCGCTTGCGATACATTTCGAAGCCGCTCACCGATTTCAGAACCGCCGACCATTGCACATCGTCGTACGGCGTCCCCACATCGCGGACGCTCGGCAGCAGGATGAAATATTTCACGTCCAGGATGCGCGAGGTCTTGTCGGCGCGCTCCAGGTTGCGGCCCAGGCGGATGAAGTGCCACGCCTCGTTGTGCGTCATGGTGACTTCGGTGATCCCATGGAACAGGTGGCACGCCATCCGCATCTGGTGGCAGAACGAAGGCAGGAGCGCGGCGGCTTCCTTATGGTTCTCGCCGGTGATCATCAGGTAGAGGCTGTTGATCTGCTCCCACATCTCCGACGAAATAGTCTCCCTTACGGAGCGCGCATTTTCGCGCGCCGACAGGATGCAGGAGAAGATCGAGCTGCGGTATTCGGGGTCGAACGCCAAAAACTCGACGACTTTCTCGCGACTGGCCGTACCGTAGCGCTTTTCGAAAGCCGCCCGGTCGCCGGTCGTATCCACGATGGGCTGCCACTGGTCCTGGTATCCCTGCGGCAGGTCGAGCATCAGGTTGTGATTGACGTCCAGAAAGCGGGCCACGTTCTCGGCGCGCTCGATGTAGCGGCCCATCCAGTAGACCGAATCGGCCACACGGCTGAGCAGAGGCCTGGTTGGCTGGTTGGCGATCAAGAGAGCACCCACGTATCCTTACTGCCGCCGCCTTGCGAGGAATTCACCACCAGCGAACCCTGCCGCATCGCGACGCGCGTCAGCCCGCCCGGCAGGACCCAGATTTCCTTTCCACAGAGCACGTACGGCCGCAGGTCCACGTGCCGGCCTTCGAAATGATCGTCGATAATGGTCGGCACGCGCGAGAGGGCCAGCGTCGGCTGTGCGATGTAGTTCCGCGGATTCGCCCGGATCTTGTCGGCGAACTCGGTGCGTTGTGCGGCGGTCGAATGCGGCCCTACCAGCATCCCGTACCCGCCGCTCTCGTTGGCCGCTTTCACCACCAGCTTGTCCAGGTTGCAGAGCACGTGCTGGCGGTCGGTGTCGCGCCAGCACAGGAACGTCGGCACGTTGGACAGGATCGGATCGGCGCCCTCGTAGTAGCGGACCATGTCAGGCACGTAGGCATAGATCACTTTGTCGTCGGCCACGCCGTTGCCCGGCGCATTGGCTAGCGCCACGCGGCCCGCGCGGTAGGCCGCCATGAGGCCCGGCGCACCGAGCAGCGAATCGGCGCGGAAGGCTTCGGGGTCGAGGAAATCATCGTCCACGCGGCGGTAGATCACGTCGACGCGCTCCAGGCCCTTGGTGGTGCGCATGAAGACGTCGCCGCCGGTGACCACCAGGTCGCGGCCCTCGACGAGCTGGACGCCCATCTGCTGCGCCAGGAAGCTGTGCTCGAAATACGCCGAGTTGTAGATTCCGGGCGAGAGCACGACGACCCGCGGAGCGCCGCGCGCGTGCGGCGCCAGGGATTCCAGCATCTCCAGCAGGCGGCTGGTGTACTCGTGCACCGGACGCACGCTGAGCCCTTCGAACACGTTGGGGAAGATGCGCTTGAGCACCTCGCGGTTTTCCAGCACGTAGCTGACGCCGCTGGGCACTCTCAGGTTGTCCTCGAGCACGTAATACTGCCCGTCGCCGTCGCGGACCAGGTCGGTGCCGGTGATGTGGCACCATACGCCCCACGGCGGGTTGAGGCCGTGACACTGCCGGCGGTAGCTGACCGCGCTGGTCACGACCTCGGCCGGAATCGCGCCGTCCTTGAGGATCTTCTGATCGTGGTAGATGTCGTCGATAAACGCGTTGAGCGCGTGGATGCGCTGTTTCAGCCCGCGCTCCAGGCAGTCCCATTCGTCCGCGGGGATGATGCGCGGAATCAAGTCGAAGGGAAAGATCCGTTCGGTCCCGGCGCTGTCCCCGTAGACGTTGAAGGTGATGCCGAGTTGGAGCAGCATGCGCTCCGCAGCGTGCTTGTAGCGCAGGAGCTGCCCGTCGGACAGCGACTCGATGACTTCCTGGACCATCCGGGCGTGCGGGCGCACACGATTGTCCGGATCGAACATTTCGTCGTAGAAGCCGTCGGTCTGGTAGCCGGAAAAGTGCATCGGCCGAATCTGTCCATCTTCACTCATTTGGGGGCCGAGGGGAAATCGAAAAAATTTATGCGCGATCCAAAAGGCGCCGATCCTCGTATAATCATCCGAGAGGGTGTTATGAAGCTGATCTGTGGCTTGGGTTTAGGGCTTTCCATGGTGGCAGCGGCGGCCACCGTACCCGCGCCGCCTACCTATTCCAAGGACGTCGCGCCCATCGTTCAGGCGCGCTGCCAGGGGTGTCATCGCCCGGGCGAGGCCGCGCCCATGTCGTTCGGTAGCTATCAACAGGTCCGGCCGTGGGCCAAGGCCATGAAGCAGGCCGTTGTATTAAAGAAGATGCCGCCGTGGTTCGCCGACCCGCAGGTGGGGCACTTCCGCAATGACACCTCGCTTTCGAAGGAAGAGCTGAACACGCTGGTGGCCTGGGTGGATGCCGGCGCTCCCGAAGGCAACCCGAAAGATCTCCCGCCGGCGCGCGAGTTCGTCACCGGATGGAACATCGGCCAGCCAGACATGGTGCTGGAGATGCCGCAGGCGTTCGATGTGCCCGCTTCCGGCACCGTGGACTACCAGTACGTGATCCTGCCCTACAAGTTCACCGAGGACCGCTGGGTACAAGCCTCGGAGGTTCGCCCGGGCGCGCGCAGCGTGGTCCACCACGTGCTCGCGTTCATTCGCGAGCCCGGTTCGAAATGGATGCGCGATATGCAGCCCGGCGTGCCGTTCGTGCCGCCTTTAAACGATAAGGGCGAGCGCCAGGGCTTTTCCGGCGACGTTCTGGGGGGCTTCGCGCCCGGCGTGCCGGCGGAGCCGCTCGAGCCCGGCCGCGGACGGCTCGTCAAGGCCGGCAGCGACATCGTCTTCCAGCTTCACTACACCACCAACGGCAAAGCTCAGGCGGACCGCAGCAAGGTTGGCATCGTATTTTGCAAGGAAAAGCCGGCGCAGCGCGTGATGGTGCTGGGCGCCTCCAACCGCAAATTCGTGATCCCGGCCGGCGATGCCAACTACCGCGTGGATGCCGAAATCGAGTTCGCGCACGACGTCACCGTCTCCTCGTTGCTTCCGCACATGCATCTGCGGGGCAAGGATTTCGAGTATCGCGTGATCTATCCCAGCGGCGAGACTCAGACCGTCCTGCGCGTGCCGCGCTACGACTTTAGCTGGCAGTTCTGGTACCGGCCGGAGAGCGAGATGGTGCTGCCCAAAGGCACGAAGATCGCCTGCACCGCGCACTACGACAACTCCGCGAACAACCCGAGCAATCCGGATGCGACCAAGGAAGTCCGCTGGGGCGACCAGAGCTGGGAAGAGATGATGATCGGCTTTTTCGACGTGGTCTTCCCCGCGGACATGGATCCGAAGCTGCTGCTCCCGGAGAGGAAGAAGCCGCAGGCCAGCGCGGAATAGGGATGGACCGGCTCAAGCCGGTCCCACGGCGCGCGCTACAATACCCGAATGTTTCGCAGCGTCCTCCTGGGCTTTGTAACGTTCACTCTTTCGGCTCAACCTGCTCACTTCGACATTCTCATTACTGGGGCGAAGATCGTGGATGGCACCGGCGGGCCCTGGTTTTATGGCGACATCGGCATCCGCGGCGACACCATTGCCGCCGTCGGCCTGATCCCGAATGCTGACGCCGCTGCGCGAATCGACGCCCGCGGAATGGCCGTCGCGCCGGGATTCATCGACATCCACTCGCACGGCCGCAGGGGCATCACTAGCGTTCCCACGGCCGAGAACTACCTTCGCGAAGGCGTCACCACCATCATCGAAGGCCCCGATGGCAGCTCGCCGATTCCCATCGCGCCCTTCCTCGACAGCATCCGCAAACTCGGCACCTCGATCAACTTCGGAACCTGCGTGGGGCAGGGAAGCATCCGCTCCGAGGTGATCGGCCTGGCCAATCGCAAGGCCACCCCGGAAGAGATCGGGAAGATGAAAGAGATCGCGGCGCAGGCCATGCGCGACGGCGCGTTCTGCCTCTCGACGGGCCTGTTCTACGTGCCCGGCAACTTCACTCCGACCGAGGAAGTCATCGAGATCGCCAAGGTGGTGGGCCGCCTGGGCGGCTTCCACATCTCGCATATGCGCGAGGAGGCGGGCCATGTCCTGGACAGCGTCAAAGAGACCATCCGGATCGGCGAAGAAGGCGGCCTGCCCACGCAGATCACGCATCACAAGATCATCGGCCAGCCCAACTGGGGACGCAGCGTGGAGACGCTGAAGCTCGTGGAAGAAGCGCGCGCCCGCGGCGTGGACGTGACCATCGATCAATACCCCTACACCGCGTCGAGCACCGGCATCGCGTCGCTATTGCCGCAATGGTCGCTGGAAGGCGGGCAGAAGTCCACGGCCGAGCGCCTGGCGGCGCCCGAGCAGCGCGCGCGCATCAAGGCCACCGTAGTCGAGAACCTCAAGTACGATCGCGGCGCGGGCGACGCCAAGAACGTCGTCATCGTCAACTGCGGGTTCGATGCCTCTCTCGCCGGCAAGAGCCTCGCCGACATCACCCGCGCGCGCGGCGCCGAGCCAACGTTCGAGAACGCGGCCGAGACCGCGATGGACCTGGTCAACAGGGGCGGCTGCTCCGCCGTGTACCACGCCATCGAGGAACAGGACGTGGTGCGGATCATGCGGTCGCCGTACACCATGGTCGCCAGCGACGGCGATATTCCGGTGTTCGGCCGGGCGGCGCCGCACCCGCGCAGCTACGGCACCTTCGCGCGTGTGCTCGGCGTTTACGTCCGTGAGCAGAATGTCATCACCCTGGAGGACGCCGTGCGCAAGATGTCCGGCTATCCGGCGGAGCGGCTGAAGCTTTGGGACCGCGGCCTGCTGCGTCCGGGGATGAAGGCCGACGTGGTGGTGTTCGACCCGGTCAAGGTGAGCGACCGCGCCACCTACGAGCAGCCGCACCAGTACTCGGCCGGCTTCAGCGAAGTGATCGTGAACGGCAAGCTCGCCTTGCACGAGGGCAAGGTGACGTCGGACCGTCCCGGACGCGTGTTGTTAGGCCCGAGTGCGGTCTCACGGTAGGCCCGCGAACTGTCCGGCATAGCGTAGCACCAGGCTGGCGCCGATGCGCGCTTTCCATAGCCGCGGCTTGGGATAGCGGCAAAGCAACGCGGAGTCCCCCCTGGCCACGGCGAGATCCGGCGCGTGCGTCCCGGCGAGCGCCGGTAGCATGCGCTGCTGGAACTGCGTGGAGGCATAACCGAAAGCGGTCCCACGCCAGCCGAGCGGCGCGAATGCGATGCCGCTGCGCCATCCCTCACCGGGCGTGAATGCGCGGTCGGCCGAAAACACCGGCAGCAGGCGCTTGTCCGTGGCCAGCTTGAGGATGGTGGAGAACGCCAGCAGGTGGAACGAGAGCGAGTATGTGGAGAGGATGCGGCCGGTGAGCGACGCGCTCACCGGAATCGGCCCCGACAGGTTCCAGGAGCGCCGCTTGCGCTCCGTGAGTTGGATCGAAACGTCGGCCATGCCCGTGCGCTCGTCGGTGGCGATGTGTACCTGGTGTTCGTCGAGCGGCTCGAAGAGGCCGGCATGATTCAGGCGCACGACGCTCTGCCGCAGCCGGAACAGGTCCAGCGGCGCGGCTTCATCGACCAGAAAATGGCTGCGGATCAATGCGTCCGAGTAGTGATGATTGCCGTAGAACGTGAGCCGCCGCAGGGTATACGGACGGCCGTGCTCGATGTGCGGCACGCCGGCTTCGTCGAGCGACGCGTTGAAATCGAGAATGCCTTTCCATTCGGCCTCGCGGCGATCCTCGAACAGGCAGGCGCAGAGGTCCTTCGGCGCCGCGGGCATCGGCGGATTCTTGCGGCGACCCTGCTTGCCTGCGTCGATCGTGAGCACCAGGTCGTAACGGCCGTGTGGCGCGGGTGCGAACCGCCAGACGACACTGGCATCCGGATACTCGCGCCGCGCAAGCTGCTCCCGCGCCGAGACGGCGGTCTGCGCGGCCTGTGCGCGCGTCATCAAAGTACCCGGCGCGATGGTCACCTGGAGTCCAAAGGGGTGAGGCTCGAACCGGATTCCGCGCAGATCGTAGCGGGTTTCCGGGACCACGTGGAAGACGACGTCGACGCCGTCTTCGTCTTCTTCCGCTTCGGCGCGCACATCGGAGAAGCGGCCGAGGCTCCAGAGCGTGCGTACGTCCCGCGTCATGGCGGCCTCGTCGAAAGGCAGGCCCACCTGTGTCGCGAGCTTCACGTCCATCTGCGTGCCGGGGATGGAGACCGACCGCACCAGCGCGGCACTTAGCAGAACAGCGGCTGACAGCACACCGCTGAAGATGCACGCCGCGTTCCGCGGCGCGGGGCAGGCCAGGAGGCCTACCCTACGAAAACTAAGACAGCTCTTTTTCCACCATGTCGGCGAAGGTGTCGATCTCCCGCACGGTGGTGTACACGTTCGGGGTGATTCGCAGGCCGCGATACTCCTCGCCGCCGATGAACGTGGTCAGGATGTTGTATTTGTTCCACAAGGCTTCGCGGATCTTGCTGCCGTCTACGCCCGGTGTGAAGGAAAGGAACCCGATGCCGCACGATTGCGCGGGATCGGTGGAGTGCAGGATGCGGCACTTGGGATGCTGCGCCAGGCGGTTGGCCCAACGGTCGCGCAGGTAGCGGAACCGCGCGGCCTTGCGGTCGATGCCGAGGTTCTCGTTGAAGAGCAGCGCCTCGCTGATGGCATTGTGATTGGCCGCCGGGTGCGTGCCGATCTCCTCGAATTTTCGGATATCGCCCGCCTCGTCTTTCCCGCTGGCCATCAGGCTCCACGTGGAGGCGATCCGCGACTTGCGCACATACAGGAATCCGGTGCCGATGGGCGCATAGGTCCACTTGTGCAGGCTGGTGCCGTAGTAGTCGCAGTCGAGGTCGCTGATCTTGTACGGGAAGTGGCTGAAGGCGTGCGCGCCGTCGACGATCGTGGGGATGCCGCGCGAGCGGGCCATCTGGCAGATGCGGCGGACGGGAAAAATCTGGCCCGTGCGGTTGGTGATGTGGCAAAAGAGGATCAGCCTGGTGCGCGGGGTGATGGCGCGCTCGAAGCGCTGGTACAGGTCGTCCATCGAAGGCGGCGGCACGGGAAACGAGATCTGCTTGAGGACGATGCCTTCGCGGCGCTCGCGCTGCTGAAACGTGGTGATCATGCGCGGATAGTCCTGGTTGGTGGTCAGGACCTCGTCGCCCGCTTTGAGATCGATGCCGTATTGCGCGTTTTCGAGCGATTCGCTGGCGTTGCGCGTGATGGCCATTTCCTCGGGGTCGCATCCGGCGGCGCGCGCAAGCTGGCGCCGCACGGCTTCCACCTGGCGCTCGAGCACAGCGACCATGGTGTGATAGGGCCCCATGTCGGTGTATTCGAGATAGCGGCGCATGGCGTCCTGCACCGGTCGGGGCGAGGGGCTGCAATAGCCGTTGTTCAGGTTGATGATATTGCGATCGACGCTGAAGGCCGACCGCACTTCGGCCCAGAAATCTTCGTCGGGAGCGATCTCTTCGGGCGTCCGCTTTCCGGCGGAGCTTGCGGCCGCGCGCACGCGGTCGATCGCCCCTGCCTGAAATGCCGCGGTGGCGGCGAGGCGAAACAGAGAGCGTCTATCCATGTCGGGACTATACCATGCCCCGAGCACCGGAACGAAGGCTAACGAGGGTTCCGGTCCGGTCCGGAGGGGGCTCGCTGGCAGGAGCGTGTGGCGTGGCTGGCGCACGATTCCGCCATCTCCTCCGAAACTTCCAGCCGGATCAGCCGCAGCAGCTCCGCGAGCCGCTTGCGGCGGGCAGCCAGTTCGGCGATCAGGAGCTCGCCCGCATCGTCGGTCTTGCGTCTGCCCGGGGTTCGCTTCAGGGAACGAGGGTTCAGGGTGGTCGTCGTCAAGGCAGATTGCATTTTGGTGCTCCCCATGATCGCGCGCCGGATGCACCACCGTCAACCGTGCATACGCAGCTTATTGTACAAACACTTCCAGGGTATAGGAAGTTTCCCCAGGTCCCCATGAGACCGCCAGGGTCTCGCCGCGCGACAGCCGCACTCCCAGCGGCTCGATTCGCTCGTCTTCGCTCCCGGCATTGGTATAGGTCGCGCGCCCCGCCCGATGATCCCATCGAATGGTGTGGTTCGTGCTGTCCGAACGGGCTTCGCAAGAAGTAGCGAGCAGCACCGCCAGCCAGATCGGCAGCGGCTCGTGTTCCTCGCGCCGTGAAGCGGCGCCCGGTCGTGCAATGTGTTGAAGGGTGGCGGCCTGATATGTGTCCAACAATGGTCCCATGTTCCTGTATAGCTCCTACTTCTTACTCCTTGAAGCGGACAATGCCGCCTGGTAGGCATCCAGCTCACCGGCTCCCAGCCCCTGGTTCCCGATCGGCACCGAGCTTTTCGCGAGATCGCTCATGGCCTTGGCGCCGTTCATCTGATTCCCGATGTCCACCAGCAGTGCCGCGGTCCCGGCCACCAGCGGGGCGGCGAACGACGTGCCCCAAACCTCGGCATAGTGCTGGCGCGGGCCGGTGCTGGGATAGGTGGTGATCAAGGCCTCTCCCGGCGCCGCCAGGGAGGCTACGGTTCCATAATTCGAAAACAGGCTGCGCGTATCCGAGTTATTAGTGGAGCCGACTCCGATCACGCTCGCGTAAGACGCCGGCCACACCGAAATGGCCTGGCCGTCGTTGCCCGCCGCGGCAATGCAGATCACCCCTTTTGCGTTGGCGGCATCGATGGCGTTCTGAAGAATGCCCGAATTCAGGCCGGTGCTGAAGCTCATGTTGATCACGTCGGCATTATGGTCGATCGCCCAGTAAATGCCGGCGACGATCTGTGCCAGCGTGGCTGTGCCGTCGGCGGCGAAAGACCTCACGGGCAGCAGGGTGGCTTTGGGAGCCACCAGGTGAATCAGGCCCGCGACCATGGTCCCGTGACCGTAGGCCGGATGTTGCTTGCCGTCCAGAATCGGCGTTGTTTCCTGGTCCAGGATCGGGGTTGTTTCCTGGGCGAGGATAATGGCGGCGCCTCCGTCCAGAATGGGTGTAGTCTCCTGGTCGAGGATGGGTGTCGTCTCCTGGTCCAGGATCGGCGTGGTTTCCTGGTTCAGGTCCGCCATCTCCTGGCCGAACGGCACGTTGTGGACGAAGTCCCAGCCCTCGCCGATCGAGAAGGCCAGAACCCAGTTGCCGCGGTCGATTCCGGTATCGATCACCGCTACCCGGGCATTGCCGGTGGCAATCGTGTGCGCCTGGCTGGTTCGGATCAATCCGGCGGCGGGCTGACTGACATAACCTGCCGCTGCCAGCGACGTGTAATACCACGTCGGGGCGCCGTTCAGCGGAAACGCCGCGCCTTTGGGAGCAGTAGCCGGATGGACCGCCGCCCCGGCCCGCTGTCCGGGCAGCAAGACCGGCTGGTTCGCTTCCGCCGAAACCACATTGGTATCGGCAGCCAGGCTGTCCAATACGCTCTGCCGGCTCTTCCCTGACCCGGCAAGTATGTGATGGCCGGCGGCGGAGCCGGTAAGTGACGCGACGACTCGCAGTCCGTGCCGCGCGGCGAGCTGGTGCACGTCGCCCTTAGCGCGGATGAGAAACCGGTCTTCGCCGTAACTGGCGAAGCACCAAAGCACCAGCATCAGGGCCGCGCGTCCCGGGATGTGTAGATGACGTGACATGGCCATTCTTCCCTTTTCCGCGGTGCTCCTATCGCGCCCCTCCGGTTGGCTTGCGGGGAGTCTTGCGGCTGGTAGTCGCCGCCTGGTCGGCCGCCAGTTTTTTGAGCGGCAACCGGATCTCGCCCGCATCCGCCAGCCCGATACAGAGTTTCAGCTGCGGTTGTTCCTCGTACTCCAACTGGAATTCCCCGAAGGCGTTGCTCACCGTCTCGGCGATCACGAGCTTACCCGACCGCAGGCTAACGGGGAGGTTGCTCATGTGTGTCTCCGGAGCCACGTGATTGGTGATCTGTCCGATGACCGCGGCCCGGGACGACTTCAGCTCCGGCTCGATTCGCAGATCCACCGAACAATCGCCTGCCCGGTAGAGACCCTGCCACCCCACCTGCCAGGTGGCGCGCAGGCCCGCCGGCGCCGGCACCAGAAAGCTGTCGAATACGAGCTCGAAGGGAATGCGCCTCCCGCGCCCGCCTTGCTTCCGTGCCCGCACCGGAAATATCGCCCGGGCCATCCTCAACGTGGCGTCGGGCACCACCGCCGGTATCATGCTCTCACAGGTCCGCGCCAATTTCTCCGTGAAATCGGAAAGACGGAAGCACTCCGGACATCCGGACGCCAGATGAGCGCTCATCGCCGCGCGCTCCTCGTGTCCTGCCAGATCACGGCTAATATCCACCCATCGGTCAATTGCATAGTGGCTCATACGGTTTAGCTGACTCCCGCTGTAGGACGAAACAAAACTTGGTTACAGTCCTCCACACATTTCAGAGGGGTGGCTGAGGCGCCGATTGGATATAGAGATGGGCAGGTTTTTTCCCGACCGGTGAACATAACAATTAGCACTGAAGCTCAATTTTAGCGGTCGGGGTGTGAGTACACGCAAGATATCGGAGGTAAAGGGGACGTCACTCGGGGATTTCCCTGATAACAGACTCTACCCAAACGAAGGTATTGAGGAATTACCCCTGGTTGCCATCGTATTTTCCCACCAGTACGAACGGCGCCCAGTAGAATGGGTGTGGATATTCTCGCCGTACCTCGCGCATGGCTTCCCGGACCGCTTCCGCCTTGTTCCGTCCGCCCGATTGCAAATTCTGATAGAAAGCCTTCATGAAATCCGCGGTGCTGCGGTCGTTCACGTCCCACAGCGTCACCAGGACACCCTGGGCGCCCGCATACAGCAGCCCGCGGACCAGGCCCAGCAGTTCGTCGCCGCCGACCACGACATTCAGTCCGGTGCCGCATCCGCTCAGGGTCACCAACTCGCAGGGCAAGTCCAACTGATACAGGTCGAAGAGGCTGAGGTTGGAGTTGCCGAGGCGGATCGAACTGAACATCGGGTTGTCCTGCCGGAACCAGCCGTGGGTCGCGATGTGGACCAGGCGGCTTACCGGGCCGCGGGAGCGTAGGACTTCATCGGTGGCGTCCCTCCCGACGCACACTTCGCATTTCCCCAGCACTCCCGCGACCGCGCGCACCTCGTCGAGGATCTGTGGCGCCGCCGGGTCGGGCACGCCCAGCACCAGTTTGCCGTCCGCCGAAGGACCCGGCTTGCTCGCGCACAGATAGTAGACGCTGGCGCTGGGCGCGTAGGAGATCGGGTAGCGCTCACCGATAGGTACGCCACCAGCGTCGGGGAGCGCGTGGAACGGCAGATAGTGCAGGAAGTCGTGCGGGGCGAAGATCACGTGCGATGCGCGGTCGAGGTCGCGCTCCAGCGGGGCGATCAGTTGCTGGTAGGACTCGTGGAGGTGGGAGTTGGCGGCGTCGAGCAACTGGCGGTGGAAAGTGCGCACGTACTGGGGTCCCAGGCGGAATTTCGAGAGCTGAAATCGCAGCAGTTGCAGGACGCGGCGCAGCGCCGAGGCGGAGCCGGCGGGAACGATCTTCAGCATCCGGCGCGAAAGCAGGCAGGCGTGGAAGGTGTCCTGCACGCGGTAATACTGGACCAGGATGGCATCGTCGGGCAGCGCGGCCCGGATGCTCTCCAGCGGAACCGCTCTCGCGGTTTGGAGGCTGGCATACTCCTGGTCCTCCACGCGCAGGCTGCCCAGCGCTTCCACCAGGCGCTGCTCGCATTCGCGCGCGGCGCGGCGCAGCCTCACCAGTTGCGGCGCCATCAGGTTGGCGGCGCGCCCTTCCAGGAGTTGGATGGTGCGGCTGTACCAGTTGAGCTCGCCGCGCAGCGTGTTGACCTGTTCCACCAGGGCGAGCTCGGTCTTGCGCGACGCGGGCAGGCCCTGCGAGCGGAAGGCGATCAGGTCGGCCAGGCTGCGCGACTTGGCCTGCTCGATGTAGCCGAACGCGGCCTCGCGATTGGCCGGCGTATCGCCGCGGTCGAGGCACATGCGCACCAGCGCCTCGTAGACTTCGAGCTTGTCCTTGAGGAAGGCGATCTTCATCTCTTCGCCCTTGAGGTGGCTGCGCAGGTTTTCCAGGTGGTGGTGGGCCTCGAGATAGGCGCGATATGCCGGCTCGGGAGCGCCGCAGGCCTCCTCGATGGTCCCCAGCACGTACCACGCCTGGTAGCTCAGGGCGGGAGTTTCCGCCGATTCGAGCAGGTCCAGCGCCTGCTTGCAAGTCTTCCGGGCCTGGCCGTGCGCGCCGCTGTCGAGATGAATTCGGGCCACCAGCAGTTGCGCCAGCACGCTCTTGGTGAACAGGGGCGAAGGCTTGAAGAACTCCAGCGCGCGCCGGCACAATTCCAGGGCCTCGTCCAGGCGCCGGTCGCGGTAATGCACCAACGCCTGGTAGAGATCGATGGTGGCAATCCAGGCGCGGTTCTGTTCCTTCTCGAACAGCCGGCGCGCGTGGTGAAAGAGTTCCAGGGCCACCGTACCGTGGCCGTGATGACTGAGAGAGATGGCCAGGTTGGTCTGGGCCTTGGCGGCTTCGTAGTCCATACCCAGGTCGCGGAAGGCCCGCTCGGCGCGGCCGGCCAGGTGCGCCCCTTCCTCGATCAGGTTCAGCTCCAGGTACATCTCCGACTGATCCAGGTCGCAGAGGGCCTGGCGGTAGGCGTCTCCATGGGTGCCGCAATCTTCGCGCGCCGCCCGGTACAGCTCGATGGCCTTGGTGTACTCGCCGCGGAGATAGTAGAGGTACGCGATGTTGTAGTCGGCAACCGCGACCAGCAGCGGCATCCCGTGCTCAACACAGTAGGCCCGCGCCAGCCGGTAGGTGGCCAGGGCTTCCTTGAAGTCGTTGAGGCTGATCTGGCAGGTGGCGGTGTTTTTGAGGGCGATGGCCACGTCCTGCGGCTCACCGATCTCGAGGAACGCGCGGTAGGCTCGCTGGTAGAGTTCCAGGGCTTCCTCGAAGCGGTCCTGGCGGTAGAACACGTTGCCCATGTTGGCGTCGAGCCGGGCCAGGCGCAGGCGGTCGTCCAGGCGGGTGAAAATCTCCCGGGCCTTGTGGGCGCAGTCCTGGGCTTCGTCATAGCGCCCCAGGTAGATCAGGCTCTGCAGCGAGCTGTTGAGCGTGCGGCCTGCCTCCCGTTCGTCGCCGAGCTGCCGGTAGATCGCCAGCGCTTTCTCGTAGAGCTCCACGGAGTGTTCGTAGCGGCGCTTGCGGTAGGAGATGTGCGCCAGGGCGCGAAGGCCCGCGGCGCGTGAAGCGTCATCGCCGATCCGGTTGGCAACCTGGGCCGCCGCCCGCGCGATCCGTTCGGCCTGCTGCACGTCGACGTGCAGCAGGCGGACCACTTCGTCGTAGAAGCACGACACGGTTTCCGGCCGCCACAGCTCGCGATGCGCCGCCAGAAGCTGCCGGCGCCGCACCGCATTGGGCTCGCGAGCCAGCTCCGCGGCCAGGCGTTGCACGTCTTCCGGGGGCGCGGCGGAGACTGCCATCAGAAGCCCTTTTCCTCCAGGATCTTCTTGATGCGCTTCAGGCATCGGCCGCGAATGAAGCCGATCGAACCCTTGGCCAGCCGCAGCCGCCGGGCCACCTCGTCGTAGGGCAGCGGGGGATGCTCGAAAAACAGCAGGCGGATCATCTCCTGGCAGCGCGGCGGGAGCTGGGCGATGGCTTCGCGGACCATCTGCTCGCGCTCCAGCATCAGCATGAGGTCGGCGGGAATCTGATCGGAGCTGGAGATGCGGTCCGCGGTCCCGTCGATGGCGTCGGTGGCACGCGCGGCCAGCCGGCGCTTCCAGTGATAGCACTTGTTGGCGGTCACGCGGATGAGCCAGCCTTGCAGGGCTTCGGGATCGCGCAGCCGGGACAACTCGTTGTAGAGGTCGAGGCACACGGTCTGGAAGATATCGGCCGCATCCTGTGGTGCGGCCCCATAGCGTAAGGGGATGGAGTAGATCAGATTCTTATAGCGTTCCAGGAGGATGTACCACGCGCGCTCGTCTCCTTCCAGGCAACCGGCTACGAGGCGTGTGTTGCTCCAATCGGCCGAGGGTTGCGAATTCATCTGCCGGGACCGCCAGCTCCCTTTCGCCAGTAAAGCTGATCGATATTCCACAGGGTGTTGGGCTCGAGAATCGCCGGCCGGAAATTCCCCAGGTCTTGGCGCGCTCCGGCCAGCACGTGCGGAGTGACCAGTGCCACCATGGGCTGGTACTCGGCCAGGATCTCCTGAACCCGGTCGAACATGCGCTTGCGCGCGGCGTAATCGCGGGTCACGATCTGGCGGCGCATAAGGCTATCGATCTCGGCTTCCCAGGGTGTCGCGGGCGATGGCTGGTGGGGATTCCACAGGTGGTTGCCACCGCTGGAAAGCCAAATAGCCATGTCGGGATTGGGATCGGCGTCCGCCCCGGCGAGCGCCAGCAGTGCCGATTCGAACTCGTGGGTGCGCTGCACGCGCTCCGCCAGGCTGCGAAACTCCAGTTGAATTACGCTGACCCGCATTCCGATCTGCTTCAGATCGTCCTGGATCAGGCCGGCCATCTGCAGCCGCTCGGGATTGTTGTTGCTGGCGATGATGGAGAACTCGACCGGCCTGGCGGAGGGGTCGAGCAGCGAGCCGGCGCTGTCCCAGCGGAATCCGTCCGCGGCCAGAATCTGGCGCGCGCGTTCCGGCGAGCGCGCCGGGACCGCGATTCCGGTGTCGATCCACGGCTTATTTCCTGCCGGCACCGGCACCGCGATCGGCACCGCCCGGCCAGCGTAGACCAGCCGCGCGATGGCCGCGCGATCGATGGCCGCCGATACCGCCTGGCGAAAACTTTTGCGCTTCAGGAACGCCTGGCGGGCGGCGATCTCGGGAGGGATGCTCTTGGCAGCGGCGAGGTTGAACACCAGGAAGCTGTATTCCATCCCGGGACCGGCGTCGCGCATTTCGTAACCGCGCCGACGCTGGTCTTTCTCCAAGACTGCGAAATTGCGCCCGCCCACGCGGTTGATGATGTCGCTTTCCCCCGCCTGAAAGCGCATGACCTGGGCGTCTTCGGTTCCGACGAAGAGAAACGTCACCTCGTCGAGGTAGGGAAGCTGGCTGCCGGCTTCGTCCTTCTTCCAGTAGAAGGGATTGCGCTCGAGGCGGATGTGCTGGCCGGGCAAATACTCTTTGACGCGGAAGGGACCGAGGCCTGCGATGTCCACCGGGTTTGTGCCCAGTCCCCAGGCGGCCGACAGCTTGCCCTCCTGCCAGGCGGCTTCGAGCTTGTGACGCGGCAGGATCCAGACGCCATCGAACATGCGCTCGGGCACGGAGTACTCCTGCGGGAAGTCGAAGGCCACGGTGAAGGCGTCGATCCTGCGTACCCCGACCGGTTTGCCCTCGAGCAAGAGCAGGTCGCGCTGAGGCGAGTGGACCTTGTCATCCAAGATGGCACGGAAGGTGAATATGACGTCGTCGGAGTCGAAAGGGTGCCCGTCTGAGAAGCGTATGCCGTGGCGCAGATTCAACGTCCAGTGCAAGCCATCGGGCGAAGCGGTCCAGGACTTGGCGAGGGCGGGCTCGACCCGCAGGGTTTCGCGGTTGATGTGGATCAGGTCCGCCATCAAGCGCGTCAGGATCTCGCGGGAACCCGAATCGCTCGCCACCACCCAGTTCAGGGTCTTGGGTTCGCTTCGCTGAGCGGCTACCAGGCGCCCTCCGGGCCGGCCGGCGGGGCCGCTCACCAGGAGGCGGTCGTCTGCCACTGCGTACAAGGTACATACCAGTCCGGCCAGGCCAATCGCCCATTTCAGTGCCTGCACTAGTCGCTTCACCCTACGGCCAACAGTCAGTTTAACTCATTGGGCCTAAATCGGATATTAACCAAAGTACTGACCCGACCGGCTGAGTCCAACGCTCCGGTACGGCTCAGCGGATCGGGTCGCGGCTGTCCTGTAACACTTCGGCAAGGTGGACATAACCCAGCAGGGTGAGAAAGGTCGCGGCGCCTGGCGTCAACATCCAGAGGTGAGCGACCAGGGAATGATACTGGCGCGCCTCAGCCAGCATGCCTCCCCAACTCGGCACCGGCTCTCCTACCCCCAATCCCAGAAAGGTCAGCGTCACCTCGGCCAGGATGTAGTAGGGGATCAGGATGGTGGCCTGCGTCAGAAGAAGGCCCTTGGTTTCGGGCAGGATGTGGCGGCGGATGAGGTACAGCGGCCGGCCGCCGAAGGCGCGCGCCGCTTCCACGTAGGGGCGTTCGACCAGGCTCAGGGTCAGCCCGCGGACCAATCTCGCGGGGCGAACCCATCCGACGCTACCGATGATCGCCACCAGGAGCAGGAACGCCTGCACCGGTGAAATGTGCAGCGGGAGGAACGCCCGCACGGCAAGCAGCAGGTAGAGCCAGGGCAGGGCCAAGAACAACTCGGCGCCGCGCATCATGACGGCGTCCAGCCGGCCTCCGAAGAATCCGGCCGTGACACCCCAGAGTAGTCCGATTGCGAGCGCCCAGGCAGTGGCGACGAGTCCGGTGGCCAGGGAGATCCTGCCGCCATAAAGGACGCGCGATAAGATGTCGCGGCCGTATCCGTCGGTCCCCAGAAGGAATACGTGTCCCGGCGGGTCCGTACCGAAAAACCGGCCCCCCGCGAAGAAACGAAGAGCATAAACCCGCGTTGGGTCTTCTTGATAATCGCCCGTCAATCCATAGACATAGGGGAGAGGTTTAAAGTGAATTCTAGTGGGTGGCGCGTAGGGGTAGTCGCGATGCTGTTCGGCGTAGTCGTACGGTGCAAAGAATCCTGCGAACAGCACTGCGCCATGCATCGGGATCAGCAAAGCCAGCGCCACGCGAATGCTTCCGACGGCCGGCATAGGTCAGCCTCTAATCCTCGGGTCGGCGCGGTAGAGCAGAACATCGGCCGCCAGGTTGCCGGCGATCAGGAAACTCGTCGACGCCATGACCACGCCCAGCACAACCGCGTAATCGCGTGCGAAGATGGCATCCAGAAACAGCGGGCCGAGCCCCGGCCATCCCGTCAGCACTTCGACCAGAAGGGATCCGCTGAGGAGGGTTCCGAGCGAGAGTCCGAAGAGCGAGATGAGCGGGTTCAGCGCGACCGGAAGCACGTGGCGGAACAGAAGGCGGCGCCGCGGGATGCCGTGGGCGGCGGCGGCTAAAGCGAACGGTGCGTCCAGGGCTTCGGAGACGGCGGAGCGAACGTGACGGACCAGAAT
>DATJYW010000061.1:0-21470 GCA_035499435.1 Candidatus Acidiferrales bacterium
CGCCGCCTCCGGCTCTACCGCCGGCTCCTCCACCGCCGCGCCCGACTCCGCCGCGGCCTCCTCCACCACGGGCGCCTCGCCTTCGCCAGGGATCTCCTGCGGCGGCTGCTCTTCGAACTGGCTGTAATACTGGTTTACCGCCACCTGGATGCTGCTGACCGCCTCCGGCTCGATGCCCTGGATCTCTTCCAGCTGCTCGGGCGTCATCCCGCCCAGCTTCTCGATCGTGCCCACGCCGGCTTCCACCAGCTTCTCCACCAGCTTCTCGCCCACCCCGTATTCGATGAGCACGCTGACCGGCGCGCCGGGCGCGACCAGCGCCGCCATCTGCGACTCGACCTCCTGGCGCTTCTCTTCCTCGCTCTTGATGTCGATCTTCCAGTTGAGCAGCTTCGCCGCCAGCCGCACGTTCTGCCCCTTCTTGCCGATCGCCAGCGACAACTGCGAGTCGTCGACGATCACCTCCATGTGTTTCTCGAGCGCGTCGAGCACGGTGATGCGGCTCACCTTGGCCGGGCTCAGCGCGTGGGTGGCGAACACCACCGAGTCTTCGTTGTACTCGATGATGTCGATTTTCTCGCCCCGCAGCTCGCGGATGATCGACTGCACCCGCATGCCCTTCATTCCGACGCACGCGCCCACGCTGTCTACGTCGCGATCGCGGCTCTGCACCGCGATCTTGGTGCGCTCGCCCGCCTCGCGCGCGCATCCCTTGATCTGCACCGTGCCGTCGTAAATTTCCGGGACTTCCTGCTCGAACAGGCGCATCACCAGCTCCGGAGCGGCGCGCGAAACTACCACCCCCGGACCCTTGGCCGACTTATCCACCAGCTTGATCACGCAGCGCACGCGGTCGCCCACGCTGTAGCTCTCCAGCCGCGACTGCTCCTTCTTGGGAAGCTTGGCTTCGGTCTTGCCCAGGTCCAGGATGTAATCCGGACCTTCCACGCGCTTGATCGTGCAGTTCACCAGCTCACCGGCGCGGCCGGAATACTCCTGAAACACGGTTTCGCGCTCGGCCTCGCGCACTTTTTGAAAGATCACCTGCTTGGCGGTCTGGGCGGAGATGCGGCCCAGGGCTTCGGTGTTTTTGGGGATGCGGATCTCGCTGCCGACTTCCGCGGCCGGGTCAACCCGGCGAGCTTCGGCGATGGTCATCTCGTGGACCGGATCTTCCACGGCTTCGACGGCTTTTTTGACGGCGTAGAGCTTCATTCCGCCCTTGGGTTCGATCTCCGCAATGTAATCTTCATTGGTGCGGTAGTGTTTCCGGGCGGCGATCAGCATGGCATCGCGAACGGCCTCGAAGACGATCTCCGGGTCGATGCCTTTTTCCTTGCTCAGTGTCTCGATGGACTGAAAAATCGTTTCCAAAGTGCCCTCGTCGTTCCAATAAAGATTTCGTTTGGTTGGTTGCCCGGCTAGTTTACCACTCGAACTTCAGGCGGGCCTTGAGAACCTGCTCGAACGGGAACCGGATCGTTCTCCCCGGCTTGGTGTCCAGGGCCACGACCCCGTCCTGGTATCCCGCGAGTGTTCCCTCCCAGTGCTTCTGCCCCTCGACCGCTTCGCGCAGCGTGATGCTGGCTTTCTTGCCTTGAAATCGTTGGTAGTCCTGTGGTTTGTGCAGCTTCCGCTCGACGCCGGGCGAGCTGACCTCGAGCGTGTAGCGTCCGCCCGGCACCAGGTCTTCCACGTCGAGAATGGTGCCCACCTGCTGCGAGACCAGCTCGCAGTCGGCATGCGTGACGCCTGTGGGCTTGTCGATGGCGATGCGGACCAGTCGTTCCCCGCCGCCGCCTTTGACTTCGACTTCGACCACTTCCAGCCCTTCCGACTGCGCCACGCGTTGCGCCACCTCTTCGATCCTGGACGCTACCGTTTCCTTCATACCAACAAAAAAGTGGGCTTTCGCCCACTGGTTCCCTTCGACGTCTTCAAATCACATTGTAACGCGTTTGGGAGTGTGGGGGAAGATGCGTTCGCATGGCGCAGCCGGTTACGCCGTAATCGCGATCACCCGCAGCGGGCTCCCCGATCCGTTCACGATCTTGAGGGGCGCCGCAATCACTACAGCGCCCGTCGGCGGGAGTTGGTCCAGGTTGCATAGCCCGGCGAGTCCGAATTTGCCGCTCCCGTGCATCACGTAGTGATTCGGAAACGGCGGATCGAAAGTCGCGGCCCGGCCGGCGTCCGTGCCCACCGTCTCCACCCCGACACCCAGCACGTCCCGGTCGCCCGCCAGCATCTCCGAGCACTCCTTCACAAAGCCCGGAGTGTGCGGGCCATCGGCGCGCAGGTTGATATACTCGCGCGCATCCGTGCGCGCCGACCATCCCGTGCGAAGCAGCAGCCACGCCCCCGCTGGAATTCGCCCGTGCCCGGACTCCCAGCGCTCCACCCGGTCCACTGTCAACAGGAAGTCGGGGTCGTGCCGCGCGTCGGCCGTCACGTCGATAACGCACGCCGGCCCGACGAACTTCCGCGGATTGATTCGGTCCACGCTGTTCTCCGGCAGGTCTTTGCCGCTCACCCAGTGGATCGGCGCGTCGAAGTGTGTCCCGGTGTGCTCGCCGGTCTCGAAGCCGTTCCAGTACCACGCCGGCCCGCGCTCGTCGTAGCGCGAGATCTCCCAGATGCGGAACGCCGGGGTGTTGGGCCACTGCGGAGGCAGCGGCAGCAGCGGAGTTTGCGGACTGAGCGGCTGCGTGAGATCCACCACCCGCAGTGAGCCGTTGTTGAGACAGGAGACGAGTTCCGCGAGAACGCCGGCCATGCGCTATTTTCCTTTCCGTTGCTCGATGTGCCTCTGGAACTGAAATCGGTTCTCCAGCAGCGCCAGGTTGGTCACATAGGTCTTCGGCCCGACCGCTTCCACCTTGGCCACGATACACGCCAGTTGATTCCCGTCCAGGGCCGAGCGAAACGCCGCGCTGAACTCGTCGACGCCGCGCACGGTGGCCGTGGACGCGATGCCCGCCCCGCGGGCGACCGCTTCCAGGTCGGCGCCCGTCGAGGTCGCGGTCGGGAAGCCGCCGACCGAAAGGAGGCTCTCGTTGTCAAAGACGACGTGCACCAGGTTGGGCGGCCGGTACCGCGCCAGCGTGGTCAGCCCGCCCAGATTCATCAGCACCGAGCCATCGCCGTCGAAGACCACCACCTTATGCCTCGGCAGGCACAGCGCCAGGCCCAGACCGGTCGATGAGGCCAGTCCCATGGCGTGCTGCAGGTAGAAAAAGTTCGGCCGGTGGCCGATCGCCTGGAGTTCGCTCGCCACCGCGCCCATGATGGTCACCACCAGGCAGTCGTCGAGCTGCCCGTACACCGCGCGCAGACAGTCGATTCGCTGCATGACGCGTCAGGCCTCCTCCCACATGAGCCCGCGGGTCAGCAGCAGCGCGGCCGGGTGCAGGCCGGCATAGGCCCAGGTTTGCGCTTCTGCGATGCGGCGGCCAACGGTCGCGGGATCGTCCAGAAACGTGTACGGAATGCCCAGCGCGCGCAGGACCGGCTCGGTGGCACCGCCGCCCTGGATTTGCCACGGGTCGCCCTCGCCGAAGTGGCCCCGGTAGCTGATCAGCATGAGCAGCGGGACACGGTAGAGCTGTGCGAAGCTCACGATGCCGTTGACGCTGGCCAGAAACCCGTGGTTCTGCATCAGCATGGCGCTCTTGACGCCCGCAAAATAGGCGCCCGCCGAGACCCCTACGCCTTCCTCTTCTTTGGCCAGGCGGACAAGAGTCATCCCCGGGTCCTCCTCGGCCATGCGGATCAGGTGGACCAGCCAGGTTTCCGGGAGCGCGGAAACCAGCCCGATGCCGCACGATTTGAGCGCGTCATAAACAATACGCGAGTTGCTCTGCGATACCGGCATACAAAATCTTGTGGCGCGGACGATCGTTTTGGGTCGTCCGCCAGCCAGGTCGTCCAATCGACTGGGCGAAAAGAACCGAACGCCTGCCCCACAGTCTGTATACTATATAAGCAAGAGGGACGAATTGCAGAATCTGGTCCGGCTGGCGAGGCGACGTCTCCTAGGCAACGAACTTCTGGCACAAGGGGCGAATTCCGCCAGCGCGGCCCTCGGCGCCTTCATCCTTCTTCTTCTCCTAGGCAGCGAGATCCTGAACTGGCAGGTGGTGGCCGCCGTGCCGTTGGCGGCATTCGCCCTGGGCCTCTGGCTGGTCCGCAGGCGCCTGCCCTCACGGTACGTCACCGCCCAAATCGTCGACCAGCGCCTGGGGCTGGCCGATACCATCTCCACCGCCGTGTTCTTCAGCGAGGTGAATCCCCAAGCCGCGGTGTCGCCCGACATCCGCGAAGCCCAGCGCGAGCAGGCAGCCTTGGCCGCCGGCACGGCAGACGCGCGGCGGGCCATTCCGTACTGTATGCCGCGGGCAGCGTACGTTGCGGCGACGCTGTTCCTGGTCGCCTCGAGCCTCTTTGCGTTGCGCTACGGAATCTCCCGTCAGCTCGACCTGCGCCGTCCGCTTGCCAATTTCTTCCCCGAAACGCTGGAAGGCACAAGAACTGCACGCCAGGCCTCGCAGCAGAAAGCATCCCCCAAACGGCCGCCCGAGGCGCCGGACGAAAACGGATTGGCAGCCGACGACGATCAGAAGGGTCCGGGCGCCGAAGATCCCGCACAGCAGGCCCAGACACCCGCGGACGCCGATGCCCAGGCCAGCGCTAAAAACGAGGGGAAGTCGACAACCGGCAAAAAGCAGGAACAGGGCGACGACCAGATGGCCACCGACGACGAGGACCCCAGCGACGGCAATCCCGGTAAGAACGGCGACGAGGGTCAGGCCAGCCAGCAGGGCGACAACCGCAAACAGGGCAACCAGCAGCAGGGCAAATCGCAGGACCAGAACGCCAATAACGAAAACTCCCTGATGAGCAAAATGAAGGATGCCTTCCAGAACCTGCTCTCCCGCGTGAAGCCGCAGCAGAACCAGCAGGGCAACCAGCAGAGCTCGCAGGAGCAGCAGCAGGCCAACGCCGGCAAGCCGCAGCAGGGCTCCAAGCAGCAGAACGCCAAGGAAGGGACTCCGCAGCAGGGCCAGCAGGGTGACGCGCAGGAAGGCGAGGACGGACAGGAAGCCAAGAACGCCGAGAATGCGCAGCAGGGCAAGGGTCAGGGCAAAAGCGATTCCAAGCAAAGCAGCAAGCAGCCCGGAAGCGGCATCGGCAGCCAGGATGGCGACAAGAATATCCACAACGCCGAACAACTGGCGGCCATGGGCAAGATCACCGAGATCCTCGGCAAGCGCTCCGCGAACCTCACCGGCGAAGCGACCGTCGAAGTGCAGTCCACCAGCCAGCAATTGCGCACGCCCTACGCCAACAAGGGCGCGCAGCATGCGCAGGGCGGCGCGGAAATTCCGCGCGACGAAGTCCCGGTGGCGCTCCAGCCCATGGTGCAGCAGTACTTCGAAGAGATCCGCAAGCAGCCGACGGCGGCCACCCGCAAGTAACACCTGTTAAATCGGTGCCGTTGCACACGCTGGAGTTGGGCTTTTTACACTTGGGCGGGAATAAGTTCAGGTATCCTCACAACCGATATGAGAAAACTCCTGCCCATTTTGTTCGCTGCTCGTCTCTTTGCCGCGGCCACACCTCCCGGAAACGGCTACCTGGTCCACAATCTCACCGCTGACCAGACCGGAGTAGCCGATTTTACCGACAAGAACCTCGTCAATCCCTGGGGTATCGACTTCTCGGCAACCGGCCCGTTCTGGGTCAACGACGGCGGTACCGGCCTTTCGACGGTTTACACCAGCTCCGGCTCGGTCGCCACCACCTTCGCCATCGTGCCGCCGGGGGCGGGCCAGCCGTCGCCGTCGGTCGCCACGGGCATCGTGTTCAACGGCACCGGCGGCTTCCCGGTTGCCGCCGGGCGCGCTCCGAACTTTATCTTCTGCACCGCCAACGGAACCATCTCGGGATGGAACTCCGCCGTCGATGCCACCCACGCCCAACTGATGGTGGACAACTCCGCGAGCGGCGCGGTGTATTACGGCCTGGCGATCAGCGGCCGCACCACGGATGCCAATCCTCTTATCTATGTCGCCAATTTCAAAACCGGCGCCATCGAGGTCTACGACACCAACTACAAGCCCGCGACCGCCGCGGGCGGCTTCACCGACTCTTCCGTTCCCGCGGGCTATGCGCCGTTCAACATCTGGAATATCGGCGGCAGCCTCTACGTGATGTACGCGCAGCAGAATCCGGCCAAGACCGGCTGGGTCAACGGCGCCGGATTGGGGCACGTGGCCGTGTTCGACCTCACCGGCAAGCTGGTGAAGCACCTGATTTCCGGCGGCGCGCTCAACGCACCCTGGGGCGTCGCCATGGCCGGCTCGAATTTCGGGGCCTTCTCGGGCGCCCTGCTGGTCGGTAACTTCGGCGACGGCAAGATCAACGCGTTCGATCCCAAAACTGGCGCGCTCATGGGCACGCTGGCCGATCCGCAGGGCAACCCCATCCAGATTCCGGGCCTGTGGGCGCTCTATCCCGGCAACGGCGGCAACGGCGGCGATACCAATGCCATCTACTTCGCGGCCGGCGGTGCCTCGCAGAACCACGGCATCCTTGGCAGCATCCAGGCCGCGCCGGTGGTAGCCGCGGGAGCCGTCGGCAACGCCGCCAACACCCAGCCCGTCGGCATCGCACAGAATACCTACATCAGCATCTATGGAGCGAACCTCTCGCCCGTAACGCGCACGTGGGGCACCTCGGACTTCGTCGGCAATAAGCTTCCCACCGCGCTCACCGGCGTGAGCGCCACGGTCAACGGTAAGCCGGCATACGTGTACTACGTGAGCCCCAAGCAGATCGACGTGCTCACTCCCGCCGATACGGCCACCGGTTCCGTCAACGTCGTGGTAACCAGTGGCGGACTCGTGAGCGGAACCGTCAGTGCCACCATGGCCGCCGCCTCGCCGGCGCTCTTCCTCTTGAAAGACAACAAGTCGATCGCCGCCACTCACGCGGACGGCACCCTCGTCGGCGCAACCACCCTATATCCCGGCGCGAGCACCCCCGCCAAGGCGGGAGAGACCATCGTCCTCTACGCCACCGGTTGCGGACAGACCAACCCGGCGTTTCCGGACGGCCAGATCGTCTCGACCCCCCTGAACCTGGCTTCGCCTCCGACCGTAAGCTTCAACGGAACCTCCGCGCAGGTCGCCTACGCAGGCTTGGTCCAGGCCGGCGTGTATCAGTTCAACGTAGTCGTTCCCGCCGGCACGGCCCCCGGCGACGTCCCCGTGACCATCGGCACGGGATCGGTAAGCTCTGCCGCAGGAACGATCATTACCGTCGGACAGTAACAAAACCGATCCGGCCGCGGATGAACGCGGATCAACGCGGATAAGACTTGTTTATGTCCGCGCTTATCTGCGTTCATCTGCGGCCGATATCAGTCTTCTGATCTCCCGCACCAGCGCCTCGGGGTCGATCGGTTTCATCATCACGCTGTGCGCCCCAAGCGGTTTCGCCAGCGGCAGATAGCTCCCGCCGAACGCGCCCGAGATCGCCAGGACGGGCACTTTCGGAAATTCTTCGTGCAGGATGCAGATGGTCTCGATGCCTTCCTGCTCCGGCATGACCAGGTCCAGAACGACGATGGAAGGACGCCTGCCGCGCACCATCTCGACGGCCTGTTTTCCGTCAACCGCCTCCTCGACTTCATACCCCGCGGTCTCCAGAGCACGGTGCAGGAAGCGGCGGACCGCGGCATCGTCGTCAACTACCAGAACCCGGGCGGGCGCCTTCCGCGACAAGACCTCCCGCACACAACGCGCGAGTTCGTTCGGGCTGAACGGCTTCTGGATATAAGCCACGTCCCGGTCGAGCACGCCGCTGTTGCTGATCACGTCGTCGGTGTAACCCGACATGAAGAGCACCCGCATCCCGGGACGCATACCGTTGAGGGCATCGCTCAATTCCCGCCCGTTCATCTCCGGCATGATGACGTCGGTGAGCAGAAGGTGAATGGGACCCGGATGGCCTGCGGCGATCTCCAGGGCCGTGGATCCCCTGGACGCGGTCAATACGCTGTATCCGTGCTTCTTGAGCGAATTCGCGGCGAGCTTCAAAAGGGCCGGCTCATCCTCGACAACCAGTACGGTCTCGCTGCCCGTCTCTGGAACCTGCCGGGCAACAGCTTCCTCCTCGGAGGGTTCGGCGCTCGGTTCTGTCCTCGGCAGGTAGACCTTGAAAGTGCTGCCCTTGCCGGGCTCGCTGTACACCCAGATCCAGCCCCCGCTCTGGTGCACGATGCCGTATACAGTCGATAGGCCGAGGCCGGTTCCCTTGTGAACCGGCTTGGTCGTGAAGAACGGCTCGAACAGGTGAGACTTGGTTTCTTCGTCCATGCCAGTGCCCGTGTCCGAGATGGCCAGCATGACGTATGCGCCGGGAGAGACATCCGGGTGGGCCTGCGCGTAGCTCTCGTCCGCGTAGAAGTTGCCGGTCTCGATCGCGATCTCGCCGCCTCCCGGCAGCGCATCCCGGGAATTGACCACCAGGTTCATGACCACCTGTTCGAGCTGCCCTTCATCGGCAAGCACCGAACCCAGCGCGGGTTCGAGCGTCGTCGTGATCCGGATATCCTCGCGCACCATGCGTCGGAGCATGGTGCCCAAGCGCTGAATGATCGAGTTCGGGTTTACCACCGTGGGGCGCAGCATCTGGCGGCGGCTGAACGCCAGTAACTGCCGGGTCAGACCGGCCGCGCGCTCGCCGGCGTCGCGAATCTCGGTGAGCGGTGAGGCCAGCGGGCTCGTTTGAGGCAGCGACTCCAGCAGCAGCGAACAGTGCCCATTGATCACAGTGAGGAGGTTATTGAAGTCATGGGCCACGCCGCCGGCAAGCACGCCCACGGCCTCCATCCGCTGTGAGTGCCTCACCTGCTCCGCCAGTTTCTTACGCTCGGTGACGTCGCTGTTGGTGCCGACGATTCGCACCGGCCGGCCGGATTCATCGGCTTCCACCACGCGGCCGCGGCAGAGCAGCCAACGGTATTCGCCGGTCTTGGTCCGCAGCCGGAACTCGATCTCGAAGCCCTGGCACCTTTCGACGGACTTTCTCACGGCTTCCCCGGCGGGCTGCCGGTCGTCGGAATGCAGCAGCTTTTCCCAGGACTGGTAATGTGCCGGGAACTCGCCGGGTTCGTACCCCAGCATGGTGTAATACCGCGGGCTGAAGTAACAGCGGCCGCTGGGCACGTCCCAATCCCACAGGGCTTCGTTGGCGGCCTCCAGCGCCAGCTCCAGGCGCTCGCGAACCTTCTGGAACTCCTCCTCCGCCTGGCGCCGGCGGGTGATGTCCTGCTTGATCGCGATGTAATTGGTGACCTGACCCTCCGCACACTTGACCGGCGTGATGGTCATTTCCTCCGTGTAG
The DNA here is from genome assembly GCA_035499435.1 of Candidatus Acidiferrales bacterium. Lineage (GTDB taxonomy): Bacteria > Acidobacteriota > Terriglobia > Bryobacterales > Bryobacteraceae > Solibacter. Next base: position 9,412 of record DATJYW010000061.1, read on the forward strand.
AGCGACCCGTCCTTCCTGCGATTGATGATCTCGCCGTGCCAGGAACGCCCGGAGGTAATGGTGGACCATAGCTCCTGGTAGAACGCCTCGTCGTGCAGCCCTGATTTCAGAATGCTCGGATTTCGCCCTTTGACTTCCGCCAGCGGATATCCCGTCATGTGCGTGAAAGCGGGATTGGCCCAGAGGATGGCTCCTGCGGCATCCGTGATCACGATGCCATTTGCCGAAGCTGCGACAGCGGCAGCGAGCAAGGCGGGGGTGAGCTCTTCCCCCCCGTGAGGCGTCATTGTAACGAGTGTCGCATACTTTCACGCGATGTGCGCAAAAGTACATCGGACGAGCGGGAGGCCGGTCCCAGAAGGATTCGCGAAAAATACCCGGAATCGAGTATGGTTGGCGGCGTACCCCGCTGACTAGCATTGGTTTGTGTGCACTCCACGAGCCTGTCTTGCTGCCGCCATCGTGTCGGGAATCCTGCTCTCGGCCTGTTCCAAGCGCGAGAACGTGGAGGCCGGCGCCCCGAAACCCGCTGACACGCAGACCGTCGCCGTCGCCAAAGTGGAGAGCGCGGACCTCTCGCACAACCTCGTTCTGACGGCGGAGTTCAAGCCGTACCAGGAAGTGGATGTCATGGCCAAGGTCGCCGGCTACATCAAGGAGATCAACGTCGATGTCGGCGACCGCGTCAAGGAGAACCAGCTCCTGGCTACGCTCGAAATCCCGGAAATGGCCGCCGACCGCAGCCGCGCCGAAGCCTCCATCAAGCGCAGCCAGGCCGAAGTGCAGCGCGCCGACGACGAGCTCAAACGCGCCGAATCCGCGCACGACATCGCCCACCTCTCCTACCAGAGGCTCAAGGCGGCCTCCGACAAACGGCCGGGACTAATCGCCCAGCAGGACATAGACGACGCCCAGAGCAAAGACCTGGTCGCCGAGGCGCAGGTCTCCGCCGCGAAATCCGCACGGGCCGTGGCGCAGGAACAGGTGCAGGTCAACAACTCCGACCTGGACCGCGTCAAGACCCTCATCGACTACACCCGCGTCACCGCGCCCTTCACCGGAGTAGTGACCAAGCGCTACGCGGACAAAGGCTCCATGATCCAGGCGGGGACCGCCTCACAAACGCAAGCCATGCCGGTCGTCCGGCTGTCCCAGAACAGCCTGCTGCGTCTCATCCTCCCGGTGCCCGAATCGGTAGTGCCCACGGTGCACGTCGGCCAGCAGGTCGAAGTCCGCGTGACCACCTTGAACCGGTCTTTTCTGGGAAAAGTGGCCCGATTCGTCGACAAGCTCTCCCTCAGCACCCGCACCATGGACACCGAGGTCGATGTGCCGAACCCTAATCTGGTGCTCATCCCCGGCATGTACGCGGAGGTGGATCTCTCGCTGGCGCAGCGCAACTCTGTCCTCGCAATCCCGCTGACCGCCGTGGATCTGGAAAGCGAGGGTTCGGACACGGCGTCGCTCAAAAGAGGCCATGTGATGGTGGTGACGCCCAACAACCGCGTGGAAACGCGCCAGATCGAGCTGGGCCTCGAGACGGCCAACCGCGTGGAAGTGCGCTCCGGACTCAACGAAGGCGACCTGGTGGTGATCGGCGGGCGGGCCGGATTGCAGAACGGCCAGGAGGTTCGCCCTAAGCTGACGGCGATGATGGCCGCCAACCAGTAGGGACTCGCCTCATGTCGCGATTTGCCATTCGCAATCCGTACTTCATCGTCGTCGTCTGCCTGATGATCGCGGTTGTCGGTGTCACCAGCCTGGTGCGCATGCCGGTGGACATGTTCCCCGCCATGAACATCCCGGTCGTGGTCGTGGCCACCTTCTATGCCGGGATGCCCCCGGAGCAGATCGAGACCGACATCACCAGCCGCTTCGAGCGCTTCTTCACCCTGGGCAGCGACATCGAGCACATCGAGTCGCGCTCCCTGCCGGGCGTGAGCATCATCAAGGTGTACTTCCAGCCGGGAACGAACCCGGATTCCGCGGTGACCACCATCTCCAACCTGGCCATGGCCCAGTTGCGCCGCCTGCCCCCGGGAACCCTGCCCCCCATCGTGCTCAAGTTCGATGCCTCCAGCCTGCCCGTCTGCCTGGTGACGTTCAAGGGCGAAGGCCTGAACGAAACCGCCCTGCGCGACCTGGCGCAATTCCAGGTGCGCAACCAGATCGCCAGCGTCCCCGGCGCCAGTGTGCCGCAGCCCTTCGGCGGACGCTACCGCCAGATCATGGTCTACACCGACCCCTATAAGCTGGAAGCGCACCAGTTGAGTCTGATGGACGCCGTGCGCGCCGTAAACAGCGCCAACCTGATTCTGCCCGCCGGCGATGTGCAGCTCGGGCTCCTGGACTACAACATCTACACCAACAGCCAACTGCGCTCCGTCCAGGACATCGATCAACTGCCCCTCAAGACGGTGGGCCAGACGCCGGTACGCGTCGCCGACATCGGCCATGCCGAGGACGCGCAGCAGATCCAGACCAACCTGGTCCGCGTGGACGGCCAGCGGTCGGTCTACACGCCCGTGATGAAGCAGGGCGGCGACACCAACACCATCCAGGTCGTGGACGGCGTCAAGGAGCGCCTGCTGCACCTCTTCGACGTCCCCAAAAAACTAACCACGCAGGTTGTCTTCGATCAGTCCGTGTTCGTCAAGACGGCCATTGAGACACTGCTTCACGAGGGCGCCATCGGTCTCTTTCTGACTTCGATCATGATCCTCGTCTTCCTCGGGAGCATGCGGGCAACCGTGGCCGTGTTCTTCTCCATTCCGCTTTCTGCTCTGGCCGCGTTCATCGCTCTCTCCCTGGGCGGCAGTTCGGTGAACGCCATGGTGCTCGGCGGGCTGGCGCTCGCCTTTTCGCGCCTCATCGATAACTCCGTGGTCGTGCTGGAAAACATCTACCGGCACCTCGAGCTCGGCGAGTCTCCGGCGGTGGCCGCGGAGAAAGGCGGCATGGAAGTGGCCCTGCCTGTTCTGGCATCCACCCTCACCACGATCGTGGTGTTTTTCCCGGTCACCCTGCTCTACGGCGTAAGCAAATTCCTGTTTTCGGCCCTGGCTCTGGCGGTAGTGCTGTCGTTGATGGCCTCCTATGTGGTGGCCATGTCGGTGGTGCCGCTGTTCTGCTCGCACTTCATCAAGGGGCATCATCAGGGCGGAGTGCACAGCGAGGCGCCGAAGCGGCGCTCCCTGCTGGACCGCTTCAACGCCTGGTTCGACCCCAAGTTCGAAGCCTTCCTGGATTTCTACGACTCCGTAATCAGCGTCGTTCTCAAGCGTCCGGTCGCCATCCTGTTCGTGCTTACCGGAATCATCGTGGTGAGCCTCTTCCTGTTTCCTCTGCTCGATTTTTCGTTCTTCCCGCGCACCGACCCCGGCCAGTTCATGATGAACCTCAAGCTGCCCTCCGGCACCCGCATCGGCATCACCGAGCAGGAGGTCGCTAAAGTCGAAGACCTCGTCCGGCGCACGGTCTCCCGCGACGACCTGGGGATGATCGTTTCCAATATCGGGTCCACACCCGACTATTCGGCCATCTACACCAGCAACTCCGGCATGCACACCGCGACCGTCCAGGTGAGCCTCAGGGAGGACCATAAGATCGGCAGCTACGAGTACATGGCCATGGTCCGCAAACGCATCGCCGACGAGCTGCCCGAGATCACCACCTTCTTCCAATCCGGCGGCCTCGTGGACGCCGTGTTGAGCCTGGGCATGCCCGCGCCCATCGACGTGCAGGTGGCAGGCTCCAACCTAGAAACGACCTACGCCGCCGCGCTGAGGCTGGCGGGCGAGATCCGGAAGATCGACGGCGTTGGGGATATCTTCGTCCCGCAGGACATCGACTACCCCGCGCTGCAACTTGATATCGACCGGATTCGCGCCCGGGAACTGGGGCTGACCCAAAAGGAAGTCGTGGGCAACATCATCACCGCCCTGACTTCGAACGCGATGATCGCGCCCAGCTTCTGGATCGATCCTAAGACGGGCAACGACTACATGATGACGGTGCAATATCCGGAGCGGCAAATCCGGAGCCTCAACGACCTGCGCGCGATCCCGCTTCATGGAAAGACGATCGCTCAGCCGACCCGGCTGGACGCAGTGGCGGCAATCCGTCGCATCAAATCACCGACTGAGGTGGATCACTACAAGCTGCGGCGGGTGATCGATATCTATGTTCAGCCGGTGGGCGAAGACCTGGGGCGGATCGCGGGATCGATTGACAGGCTGACCGCGAACACGGCGCTTCCCGGCGGCGTGACGGTAGCGCTTCGCGGACTGGTGGAGGGCATGCGGCAGAGCTTCCGGAGGTTCGGTATCGGGCTGACGCTTTCGGTGGTGCTGCTGCACCTGATCCTGGTGGCGCAGTTCCGATCGTTTCTGGACCCGCTGCTGATCCTGACGGCGGTACCACCAGGCTTGACGGGCGCCCTGCTGATTCTGTATCTCACGGGGACCAGCATGAACGTGATGTCGCTGATGGGGCTGATGATTCTGATCGGAATGACGGTGTCGGACAGCATTCTGATTGTGGAGTTCACGCGGCACCTGCGGGAAAACGGGATGTCCGTGCGCCAGGCCGTGGTGACGGCGGCGCGGGTGCGGCTGCGGCCGGTGCTGATGACGTCCCTGGCGACTATCATCGGGCTGCTGCCGATGGCGCTGAAACTGGGCGCGGGAAGCGAATCGTATGCGCCGCTGGCGCGCGCGGTGTTGGGGGGCATGAGCGTGTCGCTGATGATGACCGTAATCATGGTGCCGGCTGCGTACTACGTAGCCTACCGGAAGGACGATATGCCCCGCGCGGAAGGCCCACAATAATGTCGCGATTTGCTATTGACAATCCGTACTTCATCGTGGTGGTCTGCCTGATTATCGCCATCGTGGGCGCGGTCAGCCTCGTGCGCATGCCCGTGGACATGTTCCCGGCGATGGAAATTCCGGTAGTGGTGGTGGCGACGTTTTATTCGGGTATGCCGCCGGAACAGATCGAGAACGACATCACTTCGCGCTTCGAACGCTTCTTCACGCTGGGCTCGGGAATCGAGCATATTGAATCCCGGTCCCTGCCCGGGGTGAGCGTGATCAAGGTGTTTTTCCAGCCGGGGACCAATCCGGATTCGGCGGTGACCACGATTTCGAATCTCGCGATGGCCCAGTTGCGCCGCCTGCCTCCCGGCACGCTGCCGCCGGTGGTGCTGAAGTTCGACGCATCGAGCCTGCCCGTGTGCCTGGTGACGTTCAAGGGCGAGGGGCTGAACGAAACGCAGCTCCGCGACCTGGCACAGTTCCAGGTGCGGAACCAGATCGGCGGCGTACCCGGCGCCAGTGTTCCGCAGCCGTTCGGCGGCAAGTATCGGCAGATCATGGTCTACGCCGACCCGTACAAGCTGGAGGCGCACCAGTTGAGCCTGATGGACGTGGTGCGGAGCGTCAATGATTCGAACTTGATTTTGCCCGCGGGAGATGTGCAGATTGGGCCGCTCGATTACAACATTTACACCAACAGCCAGTTGCGCACCATGCATGAAATTGACCGGTTGCCGGTGAAGATGGAACACGAAGCGCCGGTGCGCGTGGCGGATATCGGCTACGCGCAGGACGGGCACCAGATCCAAACCAACGTCGTGCGCGTGGATGGGCAGCGGTCGGTCTACACGCCGGTGATGAAGCAGGGCGGGGACACCAACACGATCGCGGTGGTGGACGGGATCAAGCAGGCGCTCGGTCACCTGTTCGACGTGCCGAAATCGCTGATCACGAAGGTGGTCTTCGACCAATCGGTGTTTGTGAAGACGGCGATCGAGACGCTGCTGCACGAGGGCGGCATCGGGCTGCTGCTCACCTCGATCATGATCCTCATCTTCCTGGGCAGCATGCGCGCGACCGTGGCCGTGTTCTTCTCCATTCCCCTTTCCGCCCTGGCCGCGTTCATCGCGCTCTCGCTCGGCGGAAGCTCGATCAACAGCATGGTGTTGGGCGGGTTGGCCCTGGCGTTTTCGCGCCTGATCGATAACTCGGTGGTCGTGCTGGAGAACATCTACCGCCACCTGGAGGCGGGCGAGAGTCCCGCTGCCGCGGCCGAGAAAGGCGGCCGCGAGGTGGCCCTCCCGGTGTTGGCAGCGACCCTGACCACGGTGGTCGTGTTCTTTCCGGTCACGTTTCTCTACGGCGTGAGCAAGTTTCTGTTTTCGGCGCTGGCGCTGGCGGTGGCGCTGTCGCTGTTTGCTTCGTACGCGGTGGCCATGACGGTGGTGCCGCTGTTCTGCGCGCGGTTCATTAAGGCGTCCCATCACGGCACGCCATCCGCGGAAACGCCGGTGACGGTAGACCATCCGCGCAGCCGGCTCACGGTGAGCGATCGGTTCAACATCTGGTTCAACGACCGGTTTGAAGCCTTTCTGAAGATCTACGACCGGGCTGTGGCAGGCATTCTGCGGCGGCCGGCGCTCACGCTGGCCGGATTCACCGTGGCGTTCGCTGCGAGCCTGGCGATCATGCCCCTGCTCGGGCTGTCATTCTTTCCGCGCACGGACGCGGGGCAGTTCGTAATCAACCTCAAAGCCCCCACGGGATCGAGGCTGTCGGTCACGGAGAACGAAGTCATTAAAGTGGAAAACCTGATCCGGCAGGTGGTGCAGCCCGAGGATCTCGGCATGATCGTTTCGAACATCGGGGCGACACCGGACTTCTCCGCGATCTACACCACGAATTCGGCGATGCACACGGCGTTCGTGCAGGTGAGCTTGAACCCGGAGCACAAGGTGGGCAGCTATGAATACATGGCGCGCGTCAAGCGGCGTATGGAGACGGACCTGCCGGAGCTGGGCGCGTATTTTCAGTCGGGCGGACTGGTCGACGCGGTGCTGAATCTCGGATTGCCGGCGCCCATCGACGTGCAGGTGGCGGGATCGAACCTGGAATCGGCGTATGACATGGCGCTGAAGCTGGCGGCGAAGATCCGCGGGATCGGCGGTGTCGCGGACGTGTTCATTCCGCAGGACATCGACTACCCGGCGCTGCAACTGGACGTGGACCGCACGCGCGCGAGCCAGATGGGGCTAAGCCAGCAGGAGGTGGTGGACAACGTCATCACCGCGCTGACTTCGAACCAGATGATCGCGCCCAGCTTTTGGATCGATCCCAAGACGGGCAACGATTACATGCTGACGGTTCAGTACCCGGAAAACCAGGTGAAGACGCTTACGGACTTGAAGTCGATTCCCTTGCGCGCCGCGGATTTCCGCGAACCCACGCGCTTGGACATGATCAGCGGCGTGCGCCGCATCAAGTCACCGACCGAAGTGGATCATTACAAGCTGCGGCGCACGATCGACGTGTATGTGCGGCCGTTGAACGAGGACCTGGGCAAGATCGCGAACTCGATCGACGACGTCATCGCGAAGACCAGGGTCCCGGAAGGATTGAGCGTCACCTTGCAGGGCATGGTGCAGGGCATGCGCAGTTCCTTCACCCGGTTCGCCTTCGGCCTGTGCCTCGCCGTTGTCCTGCTGTACCTCATACTGGTCGCGCAGTTCCAGTCCTTCCTCGATCCGTTCATCATCCTGCTGGCCGTCCCGCCTGGATTGAGCGGCGTGATCCTGATCCTCTGGCTGTCGGGCACTACCCTCAACGTGATGTCTCTGATGGGAGTGGTGATGCTCGTGGGTATCGCGGTTTCCAACAGCATTTTGATCGTTGAGTTCACGCGGCACCTGCGCAGTCAGGGAGTCGACGTGCGGGAAGCGGTGGCGATGGCCTGCCGCGTGCGGCTGCGGCCGGTCCTGATGACCTCGCTGGCAACCATCATCGGCCTCTTGCCGATGGCCCTCAAGCTGGGCGCCGGCAGCGAGGCTTACGCACCCCTCGCGCGCGCCATCCTCGGCGGGTTGAGCGTGTCGGTAGCCCTGACCGTCTTTCTCGTGCCCGCCGCATACGTGTTGGTTTATGGGAGTAGTCGGCAATGAAGTGGCAATTCCTTTTCTTGATTCTCTTGTGCGGCACCCTTTATGCCCAGCAGCCGGCCATGCGGTTGACGCTGGCCGAGGCTCAGCAGCAGGCCATTGCCAACAATCCGCAGTTTTCCGCGGCACGCTTCAACGCCGCCGCGGCGTACCAGGTCCCCCTGGAGTACAAGGCAAACTACGAGCCGAACCTCGTCGGGAGCCTGACCACCGTGGGCGCGGACAACGGCAGCCGCCTCGCCGCCGGCGGTCTGAACAATCCCATCGTCTACAACCGTATCGGGTCCGGCCTGACCGTGGGCCAGATGATCACCGACTTCGGCCGCACCGGCAACCTCGTGGGGATGGCGAAACTTCAGGCCGCGGCGCAGGACCAGGTGACCGAGACCACGCGGGCGCAGATCCTCCTGGCCGTTAGCCGCGCCTACTTCGCCCTGCTCCGCGCGCAAGCCGTCGTCAAAGTCGCCAACCAGACCGTCGCCGCCCGGCAACTGGTCGTCGACCAGGTGACCGCGCTGGCCGAGAGCAAGCTGAAATCGACGCTGGACGTCAGCTTCGCCAATGTCAACCTCTCCGACGCCAAGCTAATCCAGATCCAGGCGCAGAACGATCTCAAAGCCGCTGAGGCCGACCTGGCAACCGCCATGGGATTGCCGGGCCAGTCGGGGTTTATTCTCGCCGAAGAGCCGATGCCCCCTCCCATGCCCGACAGGGTAACGGACCTGGTGCAGGACGCGCTGCAATCGCGCCCCGAGCTGAGAGACCTGCGGCTGGAGCAGAGCGCCGCCGAGCGGTTCGTCAAGGCCGAGCACGCACTCTACTACCCGAGCCTGGGCGTCGTTGGCACGGCCGGATTTGTGCCTGCGGGCTACGAAGCCGTCCCCAGCCGCTACGGTGCCATCGGAGTGAATGTGACCATTCCGATCTTCAACGGAGGCCTCTTCAAAGCCCGCCAGGCGCAGGCGGAGCTCAAGGCGAAGGCTGCAACCCAGTACGTGAACGACCTCGAAAACCGCGTGAACCGCGACGTTCGCGTCGCCTTCCTGAATGCAAATACGGCCTACGATCGCATGGCCGCGACGCGCGAGCTCCTCGCACAAGCTCAGCAAGCCCTGGACCTCGCGCAGACCCGTTACGACATCGGCCTGGGAAACATCGTAGAACTCAGCACCGCCGAGCTGAACCTGACGTCGGCCCAGATCGGCGACACCAACGCGCGCTACGACTACCAGGCCTCGCGCGTCATCCTCGACTACCAAATCGGCACTTTGCGTTAGTAGGGTAGGCCTCCTGGCCTGCCCCGCGCGCGCAGCGCGCCCTAGCTGATGACCCCCTTCCGAATCGCGTACAGAATCAACTCCGCCCCACTATGCAAATTCAGCTTCTGAAAAATATTGGCCCGGTGCGTCTCCACCGTATACAAGCTGAGTTGCAGCACACTGGCCACCTCTTTGTTACTGCGTCCCTCCGCCAGCAATTGCAGAATTTCCCGCTCCCGGGTCGTCAACAAATCGAAACTGTCCTCGACGTTCTGCTCCTGCATCTGGCGCACGTAGTCTTCCACCAGCATTTTGCTGATCGCGGGACTGAAGAACGCCTTACCGTCGCTCACCGCCTTGACCGCGTTGATCAGGTCGTGCTCGGCGGAGTCCTTCAGAAGGTACGCCCGCGCGCCTGCCTTCAGCGCCTTGAGCACGTAGGCCTCGTCGGAGTGCATGCTCAGAATCACGATGGCGGTCTGCGGCAGCGCCGCGCCGATCTGCCGCGCCGCCTCGATGCCGTTGAGCGTCGGCATCGCGATATCCATCACGACCACATCGGGCCGATGCTGTTCGGCCAGTGCCACCGCCTCGCGTCCGTCGGCGGCGTCCGCGATCACCTGGAAACCCTCGTGGCTCTCCAGCAGCAGGCGCAGGCCTTTGCGAACCACCGTGTGATCGTCGGCCAGGAGAATGCGAATGGACCTCATATTGACTAGCGTGGCATGTCCAACGCCGGGTTGGCGCCGAAAAATCCCCACGGCACCAGCTTGAAGCCGGCCACGTGCAACGGCATCACCGGCCAATCCTCGGGGCGCGGGTTGTGCGTGATCCCCATCGTGTACCAGAGCACGATGTCGCGCGAATCGATGGAGCGGTTGGCCTTGGTCCAGCGCGGAAGCCCGTCCCCGCCTTTGCTCTGGTTGGGATAGTCTCCGGCGGCGTAGAGTTCCCCGGGGGCATACGGCGTGACCCAGATGTGTGCGTTGAGCAGGCCCGCGCGTTTGCGCACCCAGCTATCCGGCAGCGCGAACGGCACCGCGTTTTCTCCCGGCAAAAGCGCGTAGCCCGTGGGATGTCCGAGGGCATTCGTCGCCGAAGGATTCACCACAATCCATTTCCGGCTGGTCGCAAGATCGAGATTGCGCTGTGCCTCGCGCTCGGTAGCCAGTGGAGTTTCCCGCATCTCGAAACCGCCGCCGTAGGGATTGCGCGGACCTGCGGGAATCGGCACGCTGTTCATCTCGACCACGCGGTTGGGCGCCGCGCCGTCGATGTCCAGGTCCAGCCGGAAAGTGAAGAAATGCTGGTGATGGGGCGCGCCCAGGTTTTTGCCCACCGGATGGCTGAACGGATCGTGCGTGCCGGAGGCGATCGCCTTGGCCGCCATGATACCCGTCAGCGACACGCGCATTTCGAGGCTCCCGTCCTGGCGGAAGATCCAATCGAATCCGTAGTCGTAGTTCCCAACCGTGGAAACGAAACCTAGCACCAGTTCCCGCGCGCGCCGTGCTTCCGTGTCGTGCTTCCAAACCATGCCGGCATCGCGCTCGTAAAGAGCCACGGCCCGCGGAATCGTCACGTTGGGTTCACCCGAAGAATCGGCAAAGGCCGCGTCGAAGGTGCGGCAATTGGTCGGGCACTCGATCCCTGGACGCATCGAAGACGCATTCACCCCAAGTCCGAACTCGCCGGCATCGAAGCTGTTGCGGAAAAACCACCCGGCCGAAGGATCGCCATAGGGCACCACCATTTCGGAGAGCCCTCCGCGGTACATCACCGGCCGGACCCGGCCGCCGTCCTCGTATCCCACCGTGTACAGCACCAGGCCCTCGCGCGGGTGCAGCGCCCACCGGAAGTGCCACTTCTGCCAGCGCACTTCGCCGTCTTCGATCTTGAAGCCGGGTCCGTTGGGCTGGGTGATGATCAGGGGAGCCGGCGGTTCGCGCAGCGGCAGGTTGAACGGCGGCGAAAACTCGGCCGGCGCCGAGGGAATCGGCACGTTGCGCAGCGTATCGAGAAGATCGATGATCCGTCCCGTAGTGAGGTTGACGTGCGCCACGATTCCCTCGATCGGGTGCGCGTAGTAGTTCCGAGTGTTGCCCTCGATTGAATACGGCACGGCGCGCACGATGCGGCCCGTCTCGGTGCCGGGCAGGCCGAAGTATCCGGCGCTCCAGGAAATGATCGCCACGCGGTTCAAATCACGGATCCCCCGCGCCAGCAGCGCCTGACGCCACCGCGCGTCGGCGCGCACAATCTGGTCCGCGCGCCCGGAATCTTCCGGCCCGATCATCGGCTCGACATTGGCAACAGGATCGACGCGATCCACCGTCCGCGTGGTGAGGTTGGCCACCGCCTCGAAGGTCCGGTCGGTAGCCGCATCGTAGACCACGGCGAAGGCGCGCCGGGGCGGATTGCCACCGGCCAGGACGGCATCTTTTGGAGGCTCGTCGAGCGTCAGGATAGTGAATCGAGCGGAATTGGGAACCCGGTGCGACTCGCGGATGATGCGCGTTGCGGCCCTGATTTCGTCTGCTGACAGAGGAGTCAGCGGATGGGGAGCGGCTCGCAGGACTAGTGCCAGAAACAGAAGAGAGCGCACGAAGCTAGGGTATCGCACGCACGCGCCCGCACTGGAAGTTAGTATGGAGTGGATGATTCGAACCGGAATACTTTTTCTGCTTGCGGCCGGTGCGCACGCGGTGATGCCGCTGCCGGTGAAGATGGCCCCCGGTGCCGGGCGGATGGTGATAGACAACGGATTCCAGATCGTCGTGTCGGGGGTGTCCGACGCGCGCCTCGACGCCGCGGCGGCCCGCGCCACG
>DATJYW010000062.1:0-38110 GCA_035499435.1 Candidatus Acidiferrales bacterium
ACCTACCTGACCACCTGGCTCGGTGAGAACCAGAACGAGTCCGACATGGCGTTCTATTCCACCTTCCCCTTCGATCATCTGGTCGGACCGGGAATCGGGCGCGCTGAGTACGGCGGGTTCCTCATGACCCTGCCCCCCCGCCGCATGTACGATGTCTGGCAGGACCCCGACTACCAATTTGCGGAATCCAAAAGCGAGCGCCTGCTGCTGGCCGGGCTCGACTATTCGATCGAGCGCCACGTGGTCTACGTCGCCGCCAGACCGCCCCGCTCAATCTTCAAGACCATTGCCGGCCGCATGGGCCGTACCATCATCTATATCCCCATCGGACAGCTCTCGCCCCTCTCGCTCAAGAAAATTCGCGTGGTGCACGTTCTGGATGGATATGACAAGCGCGAGATCGCCAAGGACTATCTCTGGTGAACCGTAGCGAGCCTACGCCACCGCCTCCAGGCTCCGCACCTTGGCCGACAGAGTCGTACGCTTCAGCCGCAACATCTCCGCCGCCGCTTTTTTGTTACCGCCGGTCTTGCGCAGCGCCTGCTCGATGATGCTGCGCTCGATCCCGGCCAGCGTGTGTTCGTAATCGAGGCCGCTATCGGGTACCGCCACCATCGGGGCGCCAGAGTCGTCTGTCCATCGTATCGAGCTTTCGATCAGCGGGAAGTCCGCCATGCCGAGCGAACACCGGTCTCCCGAGAGCGCCACCGCCATCTCCACCGCGTTTTCGAGTTGGCGCACGTTGCCCGGCCAGGAATGCCGGCACAACCGGTCCAGTGCTTCCCGAGCGAGCAGCTTCCGCGGAAGGCCTTCCGCGCCGCAGATCTTGTCTACGAAATGCCCCGCCAGCAGCGGCACGTCGCCCGGACGCCGGCGAAGCGGCGGCATCTCCAGGGGTACCACGTTGAGCCGGTAATAAAGATCCTCCCGGAACTTGCCTTGCGGCACCCGCACCGCAAGGTCGCAATTCGTGGCCGCGACCACCCGAATGTCGAGCCGGATGGTTTCCGAGCCACCGAGCCGCTGAAGCTCGCGCTCCTGCAGCACCCGCAGCAGCTTGGCCTGAAGTTCGAGCGGCATCTCGCCGATCTCGTCCAGGAAAATGGTCCCGCCCTGAGCCTGCTCGAAACGCCCGGCGCGGGATTGAATTGCGCCGGTAAACGCACCCCGGACATGCCCGAACAGCTCGCTCTCCAACAAAGACTCCGGAAGCGCGCTGCAGTTGACCGCCACCCATGGTCCGGCGCGGCGGTTGCCAGCCAGGTGAAGCGCCCGCGCAGCAAGTTCCTTGCCGGTACCGGTCTCGCCGGTGATGAGCACCGTCGCACGCCGGGAGGCTACCAGGCCGATTAGCTGGTGGATCGACTGCATTTCGCGGCTCTCTCCTATCAGAAGATGCCGCCATTCGCCGTTGGCTGTCACGGATGCCTGTGAGGGTCCCATGGCTGCTTCAGTGGAGAGATCGGCCGAAGTCTCCCGAACTTTAGCTCCGCTGAACAAAAACTTCCCCACTCAAGCTAAAGCCGGACCGCCTACCTGCCGATATGACACTCAGCAAAAGTGGCGCTGTATGAGAGTCTATGACACGAATCTGACGGGCACATCGATCGCCGAAACCGGCCGAGCCCAGGAATTGCAAAAGACCAACCGGAGCCAATCTGGCCCCTCCACGCAGCCTGGAGGTTCTGGGGCGGGCGATCGCGTGGAGTTTTCCGGCGCTCTCGGCCGCCTGTCCAAAGTCCTGGCCGCTGCGGATCAGGACCGAGCCGGCAAGACTCAGGCGCTGAAAGCCCAGTATCAAAGCGGCAAGTACCGGCCGGATTCGCTGGCCACCAGTCGCGCAATGATCTCCGACGCGCTTCAAACCGGCCCTTCACAAGCGGGATTGAGATAGGATGGCCGCGGCCGGAAGCATCGAGGACTTCGCCAGTGTGCGGGCACAGCTTGAGTGTGCCTGCCGGCATCTCACCCTCGCCTCACCGGTGGCGCTGGACCAGGCTTCCGAGGTGCTGAATTCGGCAGCGCGACAAATGGCGGAGTTGCAATCTCGCCTCCCCGAACAGGCCGGCAACCCGGCGGCCCTGGAAGAAGCATGGCGCGTCCGGCGCGCGTTCCTGCGCACCCGGACGCTCCTCTACTCCGCGGCAGCATTCCACGGAAATTGGACCCGGGTCCGCGGAGCCATAAGCGGAGGATACACGCGGACCGGAGAGCCCGGACCGGTGCTCTATGCCAGCCGGCTCTGCTTGCAGGCTTGAAAGATGGCTAATCTGCTCGCATCCCTGATTTCTTCGGCAGATACCCTGCAAGCCTACGGCAGCGTGTTGGAGACCGCGCAGAATAACGTCTCGAATGCATCCACACCGGGATACGCCAAGCAGCGGACCAGCCTCTATGCGCTGCCCTTCGATCCCGAAGGCGGGGCCACCGGGGGCGTGCGCGCCGGCGACCTGCAATCCAGCCGCAACGAGTACGCCGAACAGGCGGTGCGGCAGCAAAACACCGGCATGGGCTACGAGCAGCAGATGGTGGACAGCTTGACTCCGCTCCAGAGCCAGTTCGATGTCAGCGGCAATCAGGGCATTCCCGCTGCTCTGAACAACCTCTTCGAGAGCTTCTCCGCCTGGGCCACCACGCCCAACAACGATGCCAGCCGCCAGACCGTGCTCGACCGTGCCGGCCAAGTGGCGTCGGCCTTCCAGCAGACAGCCAACGCCATCGGTGTGCAAGCCACCAATGCCGAGCAGCAGATCCGCCAAACCGTAGACCAGGTGAACCAACTGACCTCACAGTTGGCGAACTATAATCAGATCGCTCTTCAAGGAAACAAGGACGACGCCGGACTAAGTGCCCAGGTGCACGCCACCCTGGAACAGCTCTCGCAATACGTCGACATCACCACCAGCTTCCAGGACGACGGCAGCGTCAGCGTTCTGATGAATGGCGAAACGCCGCTGGTGATCGAGGACAAGCAGTACCGGATCAGCGCCGGTCTCTACCAGCCGCAGGACCCTCCCCCCACTTACCCGAATTCACCGGCCTCGATGCAAGTCCTCAGCTCCGATGGCAGCGACATCACCGCCAAGACCACCGGCGGCCAGCTCGGCGCTCTCCTCGAGGTCCGCAACCAATCGCTCGCCTCCCTCATCGGCGATGCCTACCAGCCGGGCGACCTCAACACCATGGCCGAGCAATTCGCCGATCGCGTCAACCAGGTCCTGACCGCGGGCAACATCTCTGATGGCCCGCCCCCGGTTTCCGGTGTCCCGCTTTTCACGTACGACACAACCAACGACACTGCGGTTGCCCAGAGCCTGTCGGTCGATCCAAGCGTGACCACGGATCAGCTCGCCACCATCGATCCCGGTCCGCCGTATGTCTCCAACGGCGTGCCGCTGGGTCTCTCACAGTTGGCAACACCTGTCCAGGACGCCGACAAGATCAACGGCGTCAGCTACAACCAGTACTACGGCCAGATGGCAGGCCGGGTCGGTTCGCAGCTCGATGACGCCACCAACCGGCAGCAGGTCCAGCAATCGCTGCTGGCCCAGGCCAAGGAGCTTCGCGATCAGTACTCCGGCGTCTCGCTGGATGAAGAAGCCACCATTTTGATCCAGTTCCAGAGGGCCTACCAGGCCAACTCACGCTTTATCACCGTCCTGGATCAACTGACCCAATCGACCATCGATATCCTCCAGCCATAAGGTGCTTGCATGATCAGCAATTTGACCCCATCCGCGGAAGCTTTCCTGGCCAACATGAATCGGGTGCAGAGGAGCGTCGAGGAGGCCAGCCGCCAAGTGTCCAGCGGCAAGCGGGTGAACGTGGCCTCCGACGCGCCCGATGAGATCGACGCCATCCTCCAACTCCACGCCGACGAGGCTCGGAATTCCCAGATCGAAACCAACCTCAGCCTCGCCAAAACCGACGCCGACACGGCGGACAATGCGCTCAACTCAGCCACCCAGCTCATGGACCGTGCACGCGTGCTCGGCGCGCAGGGCGCCACCTTCACAATCGACGCCACCGGAAGACAAAGTCTCGCCGACGAAGTCGAATCGCTGCTGGAGCAGATGGTGGCCGTCAGCCAGAACACCGTGCAGGGAAGATACATCTTCAGCGGGGACCAGGACGGCGGTCCGGCTTACACGCTCGACCTCACCCAGCCAACCGGAGTCATCGCCGTCAATACCAGCGCCGCCACCCGGCGCGTCGAGGACCCGGCGGGCGGTTCGTTCGCGGTCACCCAAAGCGCGTCGGATATCTTCAATACCACCAACCCCGATGGCACGCCCGCCGATGACAACGTGTTCGCCGCCTTGAACAATCTCCGCCTCGCCCTCACCAACAACGACACCGACCAGATCAATGCCGCGGTACAGTCCGTCCAGCTCGCTTCCAACCGGCTGAACACGTCACAGGCGTTCTACGGCTCCGTGCAGAACCGCATCCAGGACGCTACCAACTACGCCAACGGCTACGACGTTCAATTGAAGACCGAGCTGAGCCAGAAGGAAGACGCCGATGTCACCGCCGCCGCGATGGCCCTGAACCAGGGGAACCTTCAATTGCAGGCCGCGTTTCAAATGGAGGCCAAGATGCCCCGCACCAGCCTGTTTGATTACATCGGCTAGACTACCCAAACAGGTGCGGCACAAACCGGCTGGCATTCGTGGTGATCGGCGAATCCGACTCCCGGATCCCCATCCCGCCCGCGACATTGCCGTCCTCGTGCCCGATCAGCCAGCTTCCGATCGTGGGATACACCCCGTCGTGCGGCTTCACCTGCGCCAGTTGTTGAAACACGAACCCCTCAGCTCCGTAGCCGCCTCCGGTCTCCAGGTCGTGCCCCGGCTGATGCATCAGGACGTTGGCGCCTTCGCGCCCCAGCAGCGGCTTCTTCACCCACGACATCATCAGCCCCGGCCCGTCGAAGCTCGCCTCCAGCAGGTACGGATGCCGCGGATAGAGCTGCCACAGAATCGGCAGGACTCCCTTGTTCGAAAGCAGCATCTTCCACGGGGGTTCGATCCAGATCGTATCCGCGCGCTCCACGTGCTTCCCGAATTCTTCGCGCACCATCCATTCCCAAGGGTACAGCTTGAAAACGGCGCCCAGGGGCTGGTCGTCCGGCCCGACAAAACGGCTCCCGTCCCAACCGATCTCGTCAATCGGGAAAATGGAAGCCTCCAGTCCCGCCTGCTGCGCGGTGTCCTGAAGATACGTTACCGTCATGCCGTCCTCGGCGTCGTCCATCGAGCACAAATCGATGCGGCGCCCGGGGAGGTAGCGCCCCAGTTCCTTCCACAGCGCCACCAGCCGCTCGTGCAGTGAATTGAACTGGTCGTGCTTGGAAAACACGTCCTGCAGCCAGTACCACTGCACCACCGCCGCTTCAACCAGCGATGTCGGTGTATCCGCGTTGTATTCCAGCAATTTGGGAGGATTGACGCCGTCGTATGCGAAATCGAACCGCCCGTACAGCGCCGGCGGCTCGGCCTCCCACGATTTCTCGATCAGCCGAACGGCAATCTCCGGGATGCCGAGCCGCGCATAGAGCCGGTTGTCGATGATGTGCTGCGCCGCCGCCAGCGTCATCCGCTCCAGTTCATTAGTCGCGGCCTCGAGCACGTCCACTTCCTTGGCCGTGAATTCGTAGTAGGCCGCTTCGTTCCAGTAGACCTGCTCGCCGGTATGCCAGGTCAG
The DNA here is from genome assembly GCA_035499435.1 of Candidatus Acidiferrales bacterium. Taxonomy (GTDB): domain Bacteria; phylum Acidobacteriota; class Terriglobia; order Bryobacterales; family Bryobacteraceae; genus Solibacter. Next base: position 5,707 of record DATJYW010000062.1, read on the forward strand.
TCCGGCCTCTTCCACCTTCTGCTGCCAATTGGTGCGCGGCGCAATTGTGTGTCTGCGCATCTATTCCCCCGATCCCGACCCGTGCGCCGCGCCCGTGGATCCGAAGCCGCCGCGCTCCACGCCGCCCGACGCAGGCGCCCCCGCCGGACGGGCATAGCTTCCCATGGGCGCGCTGACCACCCTTCCGCCGCGCGACACAAAGGTCCGGTAGCTGTCGAAATAGTAAGGATAGGGATAGTGGTAGACCATCGGATACCACGATCCGCCCCAGTAATACCCACCGTTGCTTACGGCTTCCTGGCAGGCAACCTCGTCGAAGTAGGCCGGCTCGCACGGATCGCGCCTTCCGCGCCCACAGGATGCCAGACCGACGGTAGCCACCACGGTCAGAGTGACTTTCGCGGATTTTTTCATTTGGGTATGAACGTAGATTCCACCCCGAAGCGCTTATACTCGCTGTAGTTGATGCGCAGCCGCTCGCGCTGCGGCCCGTTGCGGAAGTGCAGCGTGTCGTCCGCATACGTCAAGACCGGGAACCAGTGCTTTCCGTCGATCGGCTTGCGGATGGTCGTGAACCGCGGGAACAGGTTCTCGCTTTTCATCGTGCGGATCTCCGGAACGGCCTGGCCCTCCATACGGACGATGTTGTACTCCTTCTTGTCCACCCAGACCATGCCGTCGAACAACCGCTGCCCCTGCAGAATCTGCCGCGGCCGCACCTGTAGAACCCAGCAGTCCATGCCATCCACCGTCTCCTCGCCGCGGAACCTGGTCTCGTAATTCCACAACCGGTCGTCGGTCAACACCAGCGGCTGAATGTTCCGGATATCCGCAAAATCCTCATCCGTGAGAATCAGGTTCTTCAGGCTGTTCTCCGCACGGCCGATCAACTGTTCCGTCCGGTCGTGCTGCGGCGAAAAGATGACATCGCGCGTCTCGCGGTAGCGGCCGCGCGCCGTGCCGTGGTCGTCCAACTCTTCCAGCGTGACCACCTGCCGATACGTGTACTCGTTCCGTTCGGCCTGCGTCTCGGTTTCGCGATGCGCCACCAGCCTGGCAAGGTTTGACGGCGGCTCCTGTGCCTTCACCGAAGGCAAAAAAAGCACGGATGTTAGAATGAGCGCGATGGCCAGGACGTCCGGCGGCTTCCGCGCCGGCCTGCTGATCGGCTGGACGGTGCTGTGCGTGGCGGGCATCCTGTACGCGCGGTCGAAGGACATTCCAAGCTGGGCGGCACTGCCGGCGCTGGCCGCCTTCCTTATCGAATATCCATTCTATCTGGTGCCCGCGTTTCCGGAAGTCCGCGAACGGTTAGCAGGCGAGCGCCTGCCCGGCTTCCTGGTGGCCTCGGCGGTGCTGCCCTACCTGGCGTGCTGCGCGGGCGCCGTGCCCTTCCAACTTCTCAGCCTGGTGAAACTCGCTGCCTTGGCCCTGGCCCTCGGTCTATGGTATCGCGTGTTCCCCGCGCATCCTCTCTCGGATCTCGGATTCCTTTCCATGGTGGTTGCCGTCAAGCTGGGCCGCTATGCCGCGGGTATCTATCCCGTGCCCTTCCGCGGAATCGAAATCGGCATTCTCGGCGACCTGGCGCTGTTCCAGATCGCCGTCATGGTGCTGATGCTGGCGCGCCGCGTCCCGGAAACCGGCTACGGCCTGTGGCCCACCGCCAGGGACTGGCGCATCGGCGCGCTGCACTTCTTCTGCTTCGCTCCTATCGGCGTCGCTCTCGGACTCGGGCTCAATGCCGTACACTTCGCCCGCCCCGCCGAACCCCTGAAGTTGATTGGGTACTTTTTCGCATGGCTGTTGGTCCTCACCCTGGCCGAGGAGTTCTTCTTCCGGGGCGTTCTGCAGGAGTGGCTCGAGGAGTGGACCAAAAGCCGGAGCGCCGCGTTGCTTGCGACGTCAGTCCTGTTCGGCGCCGTGCACCTGTGGTTCCGCCAATATCCCAATTGGAGATGGGTAATCATCGCCAGCGCCCTGGGCTGGTTCTGCGGCCGCGCGCGCAACCAGGCGGGCAGCATCCGGGCCGGAATGGTGACCCACACCCTCACGATTGTGGCCTGGCGCGCCTTCTTTACCTGACGCCCGCGGTACAATCCGATTTCTATGGCAAAACTTGGCTTTCTCGGACTCGGACTGATGGGTTATCCCATGGCTCGTAATCTTCTGCGCGCCGGCAATGACGTCGCGGTCTGGTCGAACACTACCGACAAGGCGCGCAAACTCGCGGCGGAAGAAAAAGGAAACTTCTGCGCCGTCCCGAAAGACGTTGCCGCGAAGGCCGACGTCATTTTCCTCTGCGTCGGCGACAGCGAAATGGCGCACACCGTCATCCTTGGCGCCGATGGCGTGATCGAAGGCGTCCGCCCGGGCTCCGTCGTGGTCGATTGCAGCACTATCGGGGTCCGCGAGAGCCGCGGCATTGGAGAAGCACTCAAGGCCAAAGGTGTCGATTTCCTCGACGCCCCGGTCACCGGTTCGACCCCCGGGGCCGAAAGCGGCAACCTGACCTTCATGATCGGCGGCGATCAGGCCGTCTTCGAACGGGTCCGCCCCCTCATCGAGCCCATGGGCAAAAAGCTCTACTTCTGTGGCGGACCGGGCATGGGGCTCCAGGCCAAGCTCGCCCAAAACCTGGTCCTCTCTAACATCCTGATGGCCTTCAACGAAGGCATGGTTCTTGCCACGAAGGGCGGCATGGATCCCAGGCTCATGCTCGAGATCCTCGACAACAGTGCCGCCAAGAGCGGCCTCATCAGTTACAAAGCACCTTTTGTTTTCGCCCGAAACTTTACCACCAACTTCAGTGTAAAGTGGATGCACAAGGACATCGGACTCATGCTCGAATCCGGCCAGGAGCTTGGTGTGCCCCTGCTTTTGACGGGACTGACCCGCCAGCTCTTTCAGACGGCCATCGCCGCCGGATACGGCGACGAGGATATCTGTTCCACTATCAAGGTTTTGGAAGATTTGACACAGACGCGGGTCGTGCCCAAATAAAAAATCTCCAAAAAACTGTTGCTTCCAGAAATGGAATCTACTATTATTGGAATCAAGCCGGGGAGGCAACTCCCACCAAAGCGAGACTAACCTCTAAATAAAAAGACCCCTGAAGCAATCCTCCCCGGCGCCCGAAAGGGTTGGGTCTTTTTCCCTCCGAGAAAAAACTAACAGGTGAGTCCTATGGAAATGTGTAGACCTGTACACCCCAGTCCCTGCAGCCCCGAACTTCGCGGAGCAATTCGCCAGCCCACCCCCGGTACTCCCTTTGGCGAAAGATCGGGCATGGAAACCGAACTGACATGTTATTATTGACGTTCCTCCAATGAGAACGCTGACGATCCTGGGTTCCACGGGTTCCATCGGAACCAGCACCCTGGATATCGTCAGGCGCAACCGCCACCTTTACCAGGTGTATGCCCTCGTAGCCGGGGCCAACACCGACCTGCTCGCCCGACAAATCCAGGAATTTCGCCCAACAGTGGCCGTCGTCGCAACCTCGGACGGTCTGGCACGTCTGTATGAGAGTCTTCAAGCCATCGGAATGTCCCGGCACGAGTGGCCGGAACTCGTTGGCGGTGACCGCGCCAGGGTAGAAGCGGTCCGCCCCCCGGAAGTGGATACGGTGATTTCGGCCATCGTCGGGGTAGCCGGGCTGGAAGCGACGTACGAGGCCGTATGCCTGGGCAAAAGAGTAGGGCTGGCCAATAAGGAAGTACTGGTTTCGGCCGGGGCCTTGGTCATGGACGCGGCTAAGAGATATGGAGGGGAATTGCTGCCGGTCGATAGCGAGCACAACGGGGCGCACCAATGCCTCCGGGCGGGCAACCGGAAGCAGGTTTCCAAGCTTATCCTCACGGCTTCCGGCGGCCCGTTTCGCAACACCCCGGCCTCAGAGCTTGCATTTGTGACTCCCGGGCAGGCGTTAAATCATCCAACCTGGCGGATGGGTAACCGTATCACTATCGACTGCGCAACGCTCATGAACAAGGGCTTCGAAGTCATCGAAGCCTGCTGGCTGTTCGACTTCTCACCCTCCCAAGTGGACGTTGTCATCCATCCACAGTCGACCGTGCATGCCATGATCGAGTTTTCGGACGGCAGCGTGCTTGCACAAATATCGGCTACCGATATGCGCATGCCGATCCAATATGCGCTGACCTACCCCGACCGCTCAGACGCTCCAGTCCCCAAAATCGATTGGGCTCAGGCCCGGCAATGGGAGTTCTGCCCGCCGGATCATCAGAAGTTCCCCCTCCTGAAGCTAGCCTATGAGTGCCTCGAGACCGGCGGGTCGGCGACATGCACACTCAATGCCGCGGATGAGATTGCGGTCGAAGCGTTTCTTGATGGACGCATCCCATATCCGGCGATTCACGAAATCGTGCACGAGACGCTCAGCCGGATTCCGGTGCGGACGCCGCGTACTATTGGAGATATTCTAGAGGTGGACAAGGAATCGCGAGTTCTGGCACGCGAGCTGGCAACGGCCCGCACCACGGGTACCGTGACGGCTTGAGGCTATATGTTGCTTTTTGGCGAAAACGTTTTGTGGCTGCTGGTCCTGATCGGGGTCATGATCATGATCCACGAGTTGGGGCACTTCTGGGCGGCCCGCTTCTTCGACGTGAAGGTCGAGGCCTTCAGCTTCGGTTTCGGACCCAGGCTCTTCGGATTCCGCCGCGGAGACACCGATTACCGCTTCTCGGTCATTCTGCTCGGAGGTTACGTCAAAATGGCCGGGGAGCAGGTCACGGACGAGCATACCGATGACCCACGCGCCTACCTCGCCAAGCCGCGCTGGCAGCGCCTCATCATCGCCTTCGCGGGACCCGCCATGAACGTCCTACTCGCCATCGGCCTGCTGACCGGGCTCTACATGGTCAAGTTTCAGAAGATCGCAGACGAAGACCTACAGGCTGTAATCGGCCACGTCATGGTGGATTCCCCGGCGGCCAAGGCGGGCATTCAGGACAACGACCGGATCGTCCGGCTCGACGGCAAGAAAAATCCCACGTGGGACGACGTCGTGTTGAAGGAGATCGCCAGCGCCTACCGTCCCATGCGCCTCACCATCGAGCGCAACGGCAAGTTCTTCGACACCGAAGTCACACCCACGCTGCTGGAACGAACCGGTATGGGCTCGGCCGGCTGGGACGAGCGGGGCCAGATCCAGCTTGGCGCCGTGGAGCCCGGTATGCCAGCCGAAAAAGCCGGTCTCAAGAAAGGCGACCTGCTGATCTCCGTCAACGGGCAAGGCATTCACTCGCAGATCAAGTTCCAGGAGATCACCAAGAACAGCGGCGGCAAACCTATCGAGATCGAGTTCCGGCGGGACAGCCAGATTCACATCGTCAACGTGCAGCCGGTTTACTCCAACGTGGACGGGCCCGCGCGCTGGATGATCGGTGTCATTCCCCAGCAGAAGTACCACTTCATCACCACCAAGCTGTCCTTTCCAGCGGCGATCAGCGAGTCCGTGCAGGAAAACGGCAAGAGCGCCACCCTGCTCTTCAACGTCATCAAGGGCATGCTGGAGCGGCGTCTTTCCACCAAGAACCTCTCCGGACCCATCGGCATCGGAACCATGGCCGGCGCCGCCGCCCGCGAGGGCCCCAGCGAGTTCTTCCAGTTGATGGCCGTCGTCAGCCTGCAACTCGCCATCTTCAACCTGCTCCCCATTCCCATCCTGGACGGCGGGCAAATTATGATGCTGCTGGTGGAGATGGTCATGCAGCGCGACCTCAGCCTCAATGTCAAAGAGCTTGTTTTCAAGGTCGGCTTTGTCTGCATCATGCTCATCGTGGCGTTCGCCATTTACAACGACATTTCCAAAATTCTTCCGGCTGGCGGGTAACGTCCGGCCTCTTACGCGCCGCCTGAATCTCTGCGGTGCTCATTCTCATCTGGTAAGCTGATCCCCACATGCACTGTAGCTGTGTCCGCCAGACCGACCTGCCAAACACCACGCGCCTCTTCGCGGACGTACTCTACCACCCCGACCGCACCGCCGCCTTTTATCCCTTCCCGATCCGCGATCTGAATTCCTATCGGGCAGCCGCGCAGGCCATCGATCTCCCGGCCGATCGCCGCAACGCCTTGATCGCAGCGTTACAGGTGCAAAATCCCGCCGGACCCGCCCTCGACCGCCTGGCCCGCCCGGGCACAGTGGCCGTCGTCACCGGCCAGCAGGTGGGTCTCTTCTCCGGTCCCTGCTACACCATCTACAAAGTACTGCACGCCGTGAAACTGGCCGCATGGCTGACCGAAAACGGCATCGATGCCGTCCCGCTTTTCTGGCTCGCCACCGAAGACCATGACTTCGCCGAGGTCAACCATGCCTGGGTCTTCGACGCTGCGCACCGGCCGCGCAAGATTGAAATGCGCCGCTCCGCATCCGAGCAGCCCGTCGGTGACGTCACCCTGACTGCGCCTCCCGTGAACGAGCTACGCGCGGCCATGGAAGGCCTGCCGTTCGCCGATGACGTTGCCCATCTCGTGCAGGAGACCTACCGCGCCGGCAGCACCATGGGCCAAGCCTTCGGCGCTCTCCTGCGGCGTCTTATCGAGGGTTTCGACGTCCTCTACGTGGACCCCATGCTGCCCGCCTTTCGCGAGCTGGCCGCTCCCACCCTGCGCGCCGCCGGCGAGGCCGCTCCAGCGCTTACCGAGCGCATCCTGCGGCGCAACCGGGATCTGACCGACGCGGGGTATCACGCCCAGGTTCACGTCGAAGACCACACCTCCTTCGTCTTCCTTCTGGAGAACGGCAAGAGGCTCGGTCTGCGCCGCACAGGTCAGGACTACGTGCACAACAGCCGCCGCTTCACCAGCCGGGAACTGATGGATCGGGCGGCGTCCCTTTCGCCCAACGCCATTCTTCGGCCCGTGATCCAGGACTCTATGCTGCCCACCGTGGCCTACATCGGTGGTCCCGCCGAGATCGCTTACCTGGCCCAATCCGAGGTCGTCTACCGCACCCTCCTCGGCCGTATGCCGGTTGCCGTTCCCCGGACCGGTTTTACCGTTCTCGACGCCCGCAGTGAAAAGCTGATGGCGCGCTACGCCCTCACCCTCGGCGATTTCTTCCAGGGTGAGACGACTCTACGCGAGCGTATGGCCTCACGCCTCATTCCGCCGGCGCTCTCCACCAGGATGCTGGAAACCACCGCCGCCATTGATACCGCGGTGTCCAGGCTGTACGGCGAAATGCGTGACTTTGATCCCACTCTGGGCCGTGCGCTGGAACATAGCTCGAAGAAAATCCGCTACCAGATCGACAAAATGGCGCACAAGGCCGGCCGCGAAGCCATGCGCCGCGAAGATCGCGCCTCCAGCGACGCATCGTACCTCTCCGGCCTGATCTACCCCGAGCGGCACCTGCAGGAACGGTTGTACTCTGTGCTTCCCCTCCTGGCGCAGCACGGATTGGACCTCGTCACAAAGATTTACGACGCGATTGAGTTGGATTGCCCCGACCACCGGCTGATGGTGGTGTGACCTACTGCAACCTGGGACGGTTCTGCTCGTTGAGGATCAACCCGTCGAAGATTGCCAACACCTGTTTCCGGTAGGCGTACACGCGCTTCAGGTTCTCCCGGAAGCTGGTTTCGAAGTCGCGCGCCTTCATCCATTTGTCGACGGTGCCGCGGGGCACGTCGATATCCTGCCGGAGAGCGTCCACATCGTGGCCGCGCAGAAACAGGCCGTAGAAGAAGGCTGCCTCCCGCTGCGGTGCTAGAGGGTCGAAATCGTCTCTCGCCGTCATAACGTCTCAGCGAAAATGCCAGTATACCGGGGACCTCAGGCGGCGGGCAAGTGGCCTATCGTAGGCCTGGGGCGAACGATCGTTTTCTTGTCGTCCGCCCTGGTACCATGAAAGCCCGATGCCCACCCTAATCGACAAACCCACCCGCATTGAGGCCGCGGGCAATAAGCCCAAGCTCATCGACGAATACATCGGCCGGGTCAACTCCTCGACCGCGGCTTTAAGCGTAGCTCACATGCGCAGCCCGAGCGGCTGGCTGGAGCCGGGGCAGACGCCGGAGTTCGATGAATTTACGCTGGTGTTGCGCGGTGCGTTGCGTGTCGAACACCGAACCGGCATCCTTGATGTTCGAGCCGGCCAGGCAGTCATCACACACCGCGGAGAGTGGGTACGCTACAGCACTCCCCACGCCGATGGCGCCGAATACATCGCCGTATGTTTGCCCGCGTTCTCGCCGGACACAGTCCACCGGGATTGAGACCAGCCCCGGGGGATCAGGGCTCGGTCTGCTGATATGCCATGTAGGAAGCGCTGGCGCCCGCGGGGCATCCGTTGGCGCTACGCGTTTTGAACTCGTAGCGTTCGATGCGCACGGCTGCACGGTTCTGCTCGGAGCGAACGACCCGTCCGGTAGCTACAAATTGTAACGGACACGTGCCGTCCAGGCGGGCGGGCCAGTTGACCGACAACTCGACCGTTCGGCCTACGGGAAGCCTATCTTCGGTTGTGAAGAGAATGCCCCCGCTGCCGATGTTCAAAGTGGTTCCGGATCCGCTGATCATTCCCGATTTGGAGTGCATTACTCGATACCGGACGTCCTCCCGTACCGGAAACCTGCTAGTACCCCGACGCTCGGGGAGCCCTCCGAAATTCGCACTTTTACTTGTGCTTAGACTCATGCGTAAACAATCATGCAGGTTTTGCAGTTGGCGCTACAATAGCCAAAAGGTCACGCACTCTCGAATCGATCCTAGTACTTTAGTTTAGTTGTGACTTACTGCGCACCGCGCACCTCATGCAGCGGGCCGGACCGTGCGGACCTACGCGCTAAACTGGCCTTATGGACCAGGATCAGCTCCGCTCTTTATTCGAACAAGTTCGCGGCGGAGCCTTGGATATCGACGCCGCACTTACCCGCTTGCGGCACATGCCTTTCGAGGATCTCGGTTTTGCCAAGGTCGACCACCATCGCGCCCTTCGCCACGGCATGCCCGAGGTGATCTTCGCCAAGGGCAAAACCCCGGAGCAGGTGGCGGCGATCGCCGAATGCCTGCTGGCTAACGCCCGCAATGTGTTGATCACTCGCGCGGACCCAGAGTGCGCCGCCCACGTCGCGGCCAGGCTGCCGGAAGCCGAATATCTGCCTCTCTCCGGGGCCATCCGGTTCTGGCGCGACCGCACCATCCACGGCAAGGGGCCGATCGCGGTGGTTTGCGCAGGCACCAGCGACATGCCGGTAGCCGAAGAGGCGCAGGTCACCGCGGAGCTCATGGGCAACCACGTGGACGCGGTACACGACATTGGGGTGGCAGGCATTCACCGGCTGATGAGCAATCGCGAGCGCCTCACCGGCGCCCGCGTGGTCGTCGTTTGTGCGGGGATGGAAGGCGCGCTGCCCAGCGTCGTCGGCGGCCTGGTCTCGTGCCCGGTGATCGCCGTGCCCACCAGCGTCGGCTATGGAGCCAGCTTTAACGGCCTGGCGGCGTTGCTCGGGATGCTGAACAGTTGCGCCAGCAACGTGACCGTCGTCAATATCGACAACGGATTCGGCGCCGGATACGTCGCGAGCTTGATCAACCGATTGTAGACTCACTTCCTTCGGGACATTTCTTCACTTATCCTTGCCACGGCACTCAGCAAGTAATAGAATGCCGTGAAACGGATGGTCGCTGGTCTGCACCATTCCGTGGGCTCAAACGGCTACTACTTACTGCTCGATAAACTACGCTCAGAAAAGGAGAGGGATGTAATGTCAGTGATTCAAGTAGGCCTCGTGGATAAAACCGGCAAGCTCGATCCGCATCTGGTTCAAGATACCGCCGCGGCGTTGAATATCCAGGTCATGCGCGACTTGCCCCAATTTTGGAACGTATCAGCCACCGTCCGCTACCTTTCGGACCCAAAACGGATTCCCGTCGGCGTGTGGCCGGTGTGGCTCGTACCCAGCCTCCCCCCAGGCGAAGGCGGCGTCCATTTGGACAAGAATAACCAGCCGTACTCCCTGGTGATCGGCACACCGGGTAGCGACGACTGGACTATCGATGCCAGTCACGAGACCCTGGAAATGCTGGTGGATCCCGCCGGCAACCGCCTCCAGTCGTCACGCGCGATTGAGATCAACGGAAAATCCGTCGCCGACTCCGCCGGTGAATTCCAATACCTGGTCGAAGCCTGCGATCCCTGCGAAGCCAACCAGTTCGCGTACAGCATCAACGGCATCGGAGTCTCGGACTTCATCACTCCCCATTTTTACGATCCTGTCGCCACCGCAGGAACTCGCTACAGTTTCGGCGGCCACATCGAGCGGCCGCGCCAGCTTCTTCCCGGGGGCTATATCTCATTCGTGAATCCGCAGTCGGAGGAAATGGAACAGATCCTCTGGCTCGGAGCCAAACCCGAACTCCGCAACCTGGGACCTGCCACCGGAAACAGCCTGCGCGCGTTCGTGGACGGGCGAACTTATGAGCTGTCCAACAAAGCCAAGAAGCCGAACAAGAGTCTCACTGCCTGGAACAAGGCGCACCGCGAGCGGCTGGAAGCCGTGGCCGGCCGCCGCGCAGCAGCCTACGCCGCGTCGAAAGGATAAGTATGCATCCGAGTCCAGCGAAGGCGACACCATTTGATATTCACGACACGATTTTGAACTACGACCCGGAAGCCCCACATCCGCGTTTCGCGGAGATGGGGCTTTCGGCGGCAACCGCCTCGTTCTCGCAGCGCGTGCCTCGCCCCGTACCGTGGCCGCACTCCCCACCCACCGTCGCTCCACTCAAACCGGCGCCCGCCGAGGACGACTCGCTGGCCCGCTTCGCAGGATACGACGCTGTGGTGATGACCTGGACCTCGGCCGAAGCAGCCGCGCTCGCCGCGTTGTTCACACCCAATCACCTGCCCTCCACCTGGTACGAGTACCGTCATGGCATCAAGGACTACCTCCCCCTCGTGACCGGCAACCGCGCGCCGTTCAACGATAAGGCGTCCTCCATGGCGAGGTACTATCACAGCCTCGGGCTGTACATGCCGTGTACCGTGGGAGATAAGAAGGTTCTCCTCATCAAATCCGGCCTCCATCTGGATTACGACGGGCCGGCCACACCACTCAAGAAACTCGTGGCTGAAATCGCGCACACGGTTCATCCGAAGGCGTTCATCTCCACGGGAACCGCCGGCGGCATCGGAAAAGACACCGGCTTGGGCGACGTGGTGATCGGTAGCCTGGTGAAGTTCGACTGCACGACGCAGTTCAAGGCAGAGAGCTGGGCATCCGCCAAATACCACGCATCCCCGCTTCCGGCGGGCGCGCTCGCAGCCATCACCCCGGCATTGCTGGAGGTGAACGCAAGCGCTCTTCCCGGCCAGCCCACACCCAAAGTCTTCCACAGCATGGCCGACGCGATCGTCACCACCGACTTTTTCGGTTTCGACGACTCGACCGACCACTACAAGCTGCAAGGTCTGGGCCGTGTCTGCGAGATGGGCGACGCGATGGTCGCTCAGGCGTTGCAGGCAACCCCGGACGTGAAGTGGTACGCAATTCGCAACGCCTCCGATCCGCAAATCGATAATCCGACGGGCAACATGGAGACGGCCGACAAAACCGCCGGAGAGATCTACACGAAGTACGGCCCCTTCACCACTGCCGGAAGCGCCATCGCTACCTGGGCAGTGCTCGCCACCATGTAGGAAGTTCGCCCGATTGCGTGGCCCGCCTTCAGTCGAAGAAGCCTCGATCTTCTTCCGACAGGCGGGCCTTCGCCGCCTGCACGCGGAAGGTCACGCCCAGCCCCGGCCGGTCCCACACGTCGATGAAGCCCTGTTTCATGATCGGGTTCGGCAGGCCGTCGACGATGTCGTACCACCACTCCGGCTGGCCGATCGGATACTCGAACCCGATGTAGTTCTGCGGCAGCGCGGCTGCCAGGTGTACGTGTGCCGCCAGCCCGATCAGTCCATCGAAGATGCCATGGGGAGCCACCAGAATGCCGTGGAGATCGGCGTACTCGGCGATCCACTTCAATTCCGCCAGTCCGCCGACATCCTCCGGATCGGGTCCGATCACGTTTACGGCCTGTTTTTCGATCAGGTCCTTGAAATTCTCCCGCAGGTAGATCTGTTCGCCCGTGTGAATCGGAAGTGAAGTGCTCTGGGTTACCTCCCGAAAGACTTCCGCATTGGGGTAAGGCGTATAGTCGCCGGTGATGATGTCTTCGAGCCAGGTGATGTGATACGGTTCGAGGGCCCGCGCAAACGTGATGGCGTCTTTCACCGTCCAGCCGGGCCCGCAGTCGAGGGCCAGCCCGATTTCGTCACCCAGGACTTTCTTCATGGCTTCGACCCGCGCGATGATCTGTTGCAGGCCGCGCTCGGTCAGCAGGCCGCGGTCCGAGTGCGGCGGCCCCGTTCGCGGTTCGTCGTACCAGCCATTGGGCGTGGCGCGCATCATCGCCGGATTGTGAAAACCCACCGCCTGCTTGATGAGTGTGAAGCCCTCCTTGGCCTCCTTCATCTTCTGCATGTTCTCGGCGTAGTCCCGCGGCGTCTGGCCGGTCATCGGGAAGCGGACCGCTCCGTTGTACGCACGCACGCGGTTCCGGATCTTGCCGCCAAGCAGCTTGTATACGGGTGCTCCAATCGCTTGGCCGGCGATGTCCCAGAGCGCAATCTCAATCGCACTCACCGCCGAGCCCCAGGGCTTGAACGCGCCCATCCGGCGGATCTTCAGCATGACCCGGTTTACGTCGGTCGGGTCTTCGCCGAGAAGGTAGTCGCGGTAGAAGAGGACCATCGGCTTGAGATACGGTTTGGCGGACTCCGCCTGGCCGTAACCGGAGATACCCTGATCCGTGACGATGCGAACCGTGGGGTTCCGGCCGATGATGGCACACCGGAGATCGGTGATCTTGATGGGCGCGCGCCCCGCGCGCCGGGCCGTCTCGCTCTGCTGAGCCGATAACGTCGCTACTGCCGCCGCTCCAGAGACCGATTCGAGAAATCCCCTTCGCGTCCAATTCGCCACTGCATCCTCCTACTAGAAAGCCGCCTCCCACTTCCACCGAACGGCCCGCTTCGATCGAATCCAGTCTACACCCGCTGCGTCGACAAGTATTGATTGCGCGAACGGTGTATACTGCCGTGCAGCCATTCTTCATGCTCAGCCCGGACACGAGATCCCACGGCCCCAATCGACGGCCAACCCTTCGCAGCCCGCGACTGAGGATGGCGCTCTTAGCCTCCGCTCTTGGGGCCGCTTTGTGGTCGGGGCCGGTGGCGAAAGCCGCGACGGTGACCCTTCCGATCGAAGTGGCCGGCGAAGACGGCACTACCGCAAGCGCAACTTTCGATATCCCGATTGGGCGGGCAAGCGGCGTTCGCTCCCTCTGGATGCAGATCCACGGTCTGGCCTACCCCGACATGGCAAGCGTCCAGCTGAATGACGGCGCCTGGCTGCCCTTGAACAACTCCACCTTGGATGTCGCGGAGCCAGGCAAGAGCTACGGTGGAATCGGTGGCGGGTTTTCGACGCTCAAAATGACTCTGCGCCTTTCAGAGCAGGCCGTGGCGGACGGCCCCAACACGATTCGATTCCGCTTCAACCATTCCGATGGGGTTGCCAGTGGATTTCGCGTTCTGGCCTTTAATTTTTTCGGCGCCGACTCCAATCCCGTCCTGGACTCGCAAATCTTTGAGCAGGAAGATCCCGGCAAGTGGATGCCCCCCATGCCCGATTCGATCCCTGCGGGACAGGCACTCTGGTACAACGCGCCCCTATCGCCCGGCGGCTTCAAGGCCACGCCGCGCATCCAGGCGCACTGCGCGGACTGTCACGCTCGCGATGGCCGCGATCTCAAGTACTTCTGCTTCTCGAATCGTTCCATCATCGCCCGCTCCCGCTTCCATGGCCTCTCGGAGCTGGAAGGCCGGCAGATCGCCAGCTACATTCGATCCCTTTTGACGCCCAGTCCGGGCCGGCCGTGGGACCCTCCCTACCAGCCGGGACCCGGACTGGACCGCCAGCCGGTTGAAATCTGGGCCGCGGGAGCGGGTCTCGGATGGGTGCTCGATGAGGATTCAGGCACCCTTTCTTTTATCTTCGGCGTGAAGGATTCGATCTCGCTGGCATCCCGCATCACGCGCGAGCCTTTTCGCCCGGATGGAAATCTCAACGTGCGCGAGATCCCGATTTCCTTCCAACTGCCGGACTGGAATCATTGGCTGCCGCAGGTGCATCCGCTGGATGCCTGGGGTCCTGCCTTCGAGAAAAGTGAATTCGCCCAGTTGTACAACAGCACGGCGACGCCCCGGGCAAAGCCCTCCCTGCGCGACACCCTCGCCTCGCCGGATCTCGCCTCCTTGATTTCATCGGGCCGGATCGTCGCCTACTTCGACAAGTGGCGCGACTCGCGACGCGCGTTTCTCAAGCCGTACGTGGAGGGCAAGTCTGTGAATTGGACGCCCGGCCTGGGTGTCAAAGCATATTCCACCCAGCTCTGGCAGCTCGTCAAGACGTGGGAAATGACGCAGGAGTTCCGACTCGAATCGCGAGGGCGCGAACTGTACGGCCCGGAAGGAGAATCGCGCACATGGTTCAACACGATTGCCGAGGCCACCGCGCCGGCAACGGTCAACATCCCCGATGGCCCGTCCGGAATGGGCGGCAGCGCCTTGACCAACGAGTATTTCGACGCTTCCTGGTATGAGTTGCAGATCCTCCTGAACAGCGGCAATCACCGGCACCGCGATCGCACTCCGGTCGACTGGGTCTACGTCATCGGCCGGTTCCTGGATCTTCATCGGGAAAGCCGAAGACCCGAGCCGTCGCGGCTGCTGTTGACGGTGATCAAGGCGATGCAATCCACCGATCCGCGCCTCGGACCGGCCAATCGGGCACAAGGATGGCGCCCCAGGCAGAACGTCGATCCGACCGTCCTGGTGAGTGAAACGTGGGCGCCGATCTTCAGCTCCCTTCCCGCCGAAGTGAAGAGCGCCGTGACCGAGTCGCTGCTTGCAGCCTGGCTGGACAAGAACCTGCAATATCCGCTTGGCCAATACTTCACGCCGGGCCTGGCGGAAGACAACTACAACGCGCCCCCGAACCTCGGAGGCATCTCGGGCGGCAGAGTATGGGAATCGGCACCGTTGTTCCGCGCCGCCGGCGTCAGCCCCGAAACGGTAGCACGGCTTGAAAAATGGGGAAGGGCATACACCGATACGGCGACCCGGTTTCAATACTCCGATACCAGGCGGGGCGCAAAGTAATCACGGCCTTCACTGCGACAACGCTTTGACGAACTCGTAGAGGAACGTCTGCCCCTCATAAAAGGACCGAACCAGCATGCGTTCGTCCCGGCCGTGGGCGCGCACGTCGTCGCGATCCTGGAAGAATCCTTGCACGCCATAGGTCGGAATCCCCGCGGTTCGGAGATACCGTCCGTCGGATCCGCCCACCGACATCGTCGGAACCGTGATTACGCCCGGCCACATCGTGTCCGTGATGCGGGTGAAGGCTTTCATGATGTCCGGCCGCAGGGGAGACGCCGGGCTGGCTCCTTCGTTCGTGGTGATCGTGATCTTCACCTGGTCGCCGGCAACCAGCTTCGTCAATTCGGCGACCACCCGGTCGGCCGAGTCGTCGGGCAGCAGGCGGCAGTTGATGTTCGCCGCGGCAAGCTGAGGCAGCGCGTTGCTCGCGTGGCCTCCTTCGAGCTGGGTGGCGACGCAGGTGGTTCGCATCAACGCGTTCAGCGGCGCCGACTGCGCGGCCACGCGACGCATGGCCTCTCGATCGCCATCCGCCACGTGGGCCATGTCCGCGGCCAGAGCGCCCGATGCCATCTTGGCGGCCTGCCGGAAGTACTCCCGGGTAATGTCGTTCAGTTGGAAATCGAATTCGAATTTCGCCAGCCGGTTCAGAGCTGCCGCCAGATGATAGATTGCGTTGTCCGGCACCGGCCGCGCGCTGTGGCCGCCTTGGTTGCGCACTTCCCAGCGCAGATTGAGGAACTGCTTCTCCGCCAATCCGATATCGTGTTCGATTCGCTTCCCGTTCAACAGCATGCCGCGTGCGCCTTCGTTGATCGCAAACTCGGCGTCGATGAGATCGCGGTGCGCTCGCAGCAGCCAGCCGACCCCGTTGTAAGGGCCGCCGCCTTCTTCATCCGCGGTGAGTGCCAGGATCAGGTCGCGATCCGGCCGGTATCCTTCGCGTTTGAATCGCAGCAGAGTGGCCACCCAGATGGCGGCCTGCGCCTTGTCGTCGGTGGTGCCGCGTCCGTAGTAGTAGCCGTCCTTCTCCAGGAACACGAAGGGGTCTACCGTCCAATCCTCGCGCTTGGCCTCGACCACGTCGATATGGGCCAGCAGCAGCATCGGCCTGCGCGCGCCTGCGCCCCGATAGCGCACCACCACGTTCGCCTTGGCCGGAATCACGCCGCCGACAAAAATATCGGAGGCCGCAAATCCCGCCGCTTTGAAGCGAGCAGCGACGGACTCGGCGATAGGGGTCGTGCTTCCCGTGGCAAACCCGGACTTCACCTCGATCATCTCTTTGTAGATCTCCCGCGCGAGCCGCTGCTCGGCCTCGGGAGGCATGGTCCCGGCGGCCCAGGCACTCAGAACACACAAGGAAATAAACGCAAGGCGCATTGCGACATTGTGACACAGATGCCGCTCTGGCCCTCTCGCGCGCTATGCGGTAACGGCTTCGATCAGTCGCGGCCCCGGCCGTTTCATTGCCTCGGTCCACTGCGCGAGAAATTCGTCGGTGGTGTTGGCTCGCGTAGCTTCGACGCCCATGCCTTCCGACAGCTTCACCCAGTCCAGCTCTGGATGGCGGAGGTCGAGCATCTCGTTGGCCCGGGGGCCGGCGCTTCCGCCCGTCCGTTCCATCTCGATATCCAGGATGCGGTAGCGCCGGTTGGCGAGGATCACGATCATCACGTCGAGCCTTTCCCGCGCCATCGTCCAAAGCGATTGAGGGGTGTACATGCTGCTGCCATCGGCTTCGAGCGCGATGACCTTTCGGCCCGGGCACGCGACCGCGGCGCCAACGGCGACCGGCAGAGCTTGTCCGATCGACCCGCCGGTCACCGGGAGCAGATCGAAGTGCGGCGCGGCCTCCAGGTGGCGCAGGACCGCCGCGCCGGAAGACACCAGCTCTTCGGAAACGATCGCGTCATCGGGCAGAAAGCGCGCCAGTGTCCGCCCCACGGCGTCCGGTGTCAACTCCACGCCTGACGTCAATTCGGGCGGCGAGCCTTTCGGCTGAGGGTCATGGGCGCCGGGCCCCCGCCCGCATTCCTCCAAAAGCGCGGCCAGCGCCTGCGCTCCGTCCGCTTCGGCCGGCGCCAGCATGTGCACCGCACATCCCTCGGGCACCAGGCTGCTGGGTCGGCCGGGGTAGCCGAAGAACGATACCGGAGCGTTGCACTCCACCAGTACCAGGTGCTCCAGGCCGGCCAAAGCCGATGCGGCGGCTTCCGGGAAGTAGGGCAGTCGTAGCGGAGCGAATCGTCCACCCCCGCAAGCCAGGCGCGCGCCGTAGCGGCTCGCAAATACGCGCACGCCGGTCGCGGCTGCCAATCGCCCGGCCGTCTCGAGGCCCCGGTCCAAAAGCGTGCTACCTCCCAACAACAGCCCTACCGATCCGCCGCGGTGCACGAGTGATGCGATCTCACGTACCAGGCACCGGTCAGGCCCGGCGAATCGGGCTCGCGGTGCCAGACCGCCGGGTGGACCGGCTTCGCTCCACGAAAAATCGGCGGGTACGATCAGGGTGGCCACCTGCCCCGGGGGATCACATGCCGCGGCAACCGCGGCGGCAGCATCGCCGCCCAGGTCCTCCGCACGCGCTACCGTGCGGACGTGCTCGGAGACGGTTCGGGCGAAAGCCTCGATATCGGCGCTGAGCGGTGCGTCAAAGCGCAGATGTTGGGTCGTGTGCTGTCCCACGATACTCACAATGGGCGAATGAGCTTTGCGAGCATTGTGAAAATTGGCCAGCCCATTGCCGAGCCCCGGCCCGAGGTGCAGCAGCGTGGCTGCGGGCCGCCGCAGCATGCGCGCATACCCATCGGCGGCCCCCGAACACACGCCTTCAAACAGGCAAAGCAGCGCGCGCATCGCCGGAACCTGGTCCAGGGCGGATACGAACTGCATCTCGGAGGTGCCGGGATTCATGAAGCATGTATCCACGCCATTGGCTACCAGGGTCCGCAGCAGGCACTCTGCGCCCCTCATCTCGGCTCCACAGCATGGGATAGGGTCATCGGATTCACTGACAGCGTATCAGAGAGCAGTACTTTCTACCGGATTGAGCACACCCGCAGTGCGTCTACCGCTATTCTGTCCAAGATCGCAACACATAGTAGGCAAGGACTAACTCAAGTTAATAAACCTTCTGGTATTTCTGTTTTGCGCAGGAAACCTTACGATGGTGTATGGCGCCTCGGATTGGGTGATGTGAATCCCGGTAACGTGACGCCAAAGCGAGCACCGCCTTGGATCCGATCATCACGCTCCTGACAACGGCCCTTGGTGCTGTAGCTGGCACCGC
This sequence comes from Candidatus Acidiferrales bacterium, assembly GCA_035499435.1. Lineage (GTDB taxonomy): Bacteria > Acidobacteriota > Terriglobia > Bryobacterales > Bryobacteraceae > Solibacter. The sequence goes on from DATJYW010000062.1 coordinate 24,249, forward strand.
GGTGGGCCTTCTTATCCTGTACCGCAGACTGCGGCCGCCGATCACCGATGGCGAGCTCGCCGAGCTGAAAGCCAGACTGCGCGTTGGGGAGTCTTCGCTGGCCGCCGCTACATCCAACCTGGAGGACCTGCGGAAGCAGCTCGCCTTTCAAGAACGGACGATTTTGCAGAACGGCGCAGACTTGCAGAAGCGCCAGGAACAGCTCGATCTTCAGTCGGCCGAAACCCAGAAGGAGAGGACCCTGCGATCTGCCGCCGAAAAGAGCCTGGAAGAGCTGAACGCCAAAATGTCGCTCCTGCGGAAGGAGTGTACGACGCTGGAAGGCCAGGTGCTGGAAGAGAGCAACCTCGCCGGCGAGCGAGGCGCCCGGCTGGCGTCCATCGAGCCCGAACTGGAAGCCGCCAGGAATAAGGTCAAGGAGCTGTCGGAGCAGGCTGCCGCCTTGACGGCTGAAACTGCCGAATGTAAGCGCATAAGCGAACAAGAGGCGCAGAGTCGGAAGGCGGCCGACACTGAACTCGCGGCTGCAAGAACCAGGATTGCGGTGTTGACGGAAGACGCCGCCCGTTTGACCAGGGAAGCAACCGAGAGTCAATCCGCGGCCGCACGCGAGACCCGGCTTCGGACCGCACTCGAGACGGAGTTGAACGCCGACCGGGAGCGGCTGCTTCAGTTGACCGCTGAAATCGCAGAGCTGCACAGCGAGCGGCAACAGCTCGAAATCAAACTTCAGGAAGAGAGAGGCTCCGCAGCGAAGGGCGTGGAACTGCTAAAGGGAGCGCAGGAGAAACTCGCCTCCGTATTCAAAGCCCTCGCTACAGAAGCGCCAAACGGCCTTCAAGTCAATGAAGCGAGCGGAGTAATCAGCGAGAGTCTGGAACCCAAATCGGAGGCCGAGGAGCTCGCTCGGACGGCCTAATCCCCTTCCATCACACCCGCCTACTCGTCAGCCGTTCCACCGCCGTTCTTACCTTGAATCCGTCCGTGTTCCGCACCGTGCAGATCCGACTTGTGCAGATCCGACTGTCTTAATTCGTGACAAAATGCAAAAGGATAACATTCACCACTGCGCCAAAGTAATTACTTAGCCCATGACCCGGCTAGAGGTTCCGTTACCGCATAGGTACGTCGGCGGTACTTTCGACCGCTCGCAATTGTGACTTTTCGGGCTAGCATGAATCCGGAATCATTGTGAGGGACGAAGCACATCCACGCATCTTCCGCTCTACGACGACCCGTTGACAGACATGACACAGGAAGATCAGAACGCCGAATTGCAGCCCGCCACCCTGGAGCCGGTTCCCGGGGCTGCGGGCGATCTCAACGGACCAGCGAATCCAGCCGTGTCGGTGCGGCTGGAATTGCCGGTCACGCAGCTCGCCCGGAAGGCGCGGGAGGTTCTGCGTTCCTCCACGGCAATCGGTTCGGAGATCGGCGGTCTGCTGTTGGGAACGGCCGCGGCTGGCGACCCTGTGCCGGTCACCATCAGCGATTATGAATTGGTTGCCTGTGACCACAAACTCGGACCTCTGTACAAGTTAGGCGGAGCAGACTTAGAAAGATTGGACGAAGCTATCGCAAGACTCAAGACGGACAGCAGAGGCCTCGAGGTTGTAGGATTCTTTCGCAGCCACACGCGTCCCGGCATGTCCCCCGACGCGAATGACCTTGCGGTTTGTTCCTCACGCTTTAGCAAGCCTCACCAGATCGCACTGCTGGTTCGTCCGAACGCGACCGAGGCCGGCGGTGTGGGAGTTTTCGTGTGGCAAGGCGGCGCGTTGTGCGAATACATGGCGCCCAGTGAATCGCCCTCCCAGGTGGGCACCGCAAAGCCAGACCCGCCGGCGAATTCAACCGTGGCGACGCCGGAGCCGGATCCCGCGCCCGTGCGGGAAGCTCCCAAGCGCGCGACGGTCGTGCCCATCGAGTCCCGGCGCCCGTCGACGCCGGCGGCTTCGGAGTCCGATCCCCTGCCTGCGGTCGCGGAAGAAGCAGGGCAGGCTCCCGCGGCTTCGCCCGCCGCTGCCCCGGCGACGTCCGTAAAGTCAGCCGCATCTGCCGGACGGGCGAGAGTTGGACGTTGCAATGTCAGTGTGCGGCTTGGTCCCGACCCGCGCCGCGCCGGCAGTGCCGCGGCCTCCAGGGAACCGTCACGGAGGGACTCGTGATCAGACTGACGCTTGAAACACCAAACAGGCAACATCAGGAGGTGACCGGCACACTACTCGATGAAAGCATCCGAAAGACCTGGATCGATATTCAGAAACGCCACGATGTTCCCGTGAATGCCATCGGCGTCAGAATCGATCCGAAAGATATCAACACGCTCCAGGTATGGAGGGAGGCGGGGGTTGACCAGTTCGTCAGGAAATGAAACCAGCCGCTGGCTCGTACGCCGATTATGATGCCCACTAGAACTTTTACCAACAAGAGAGATCCACTTGTAGAAGCGATCGAACTGGCCCGGCTTGGGCAGAAGGGGGAGGCCCGCCAATTGCTACGGGAGGCGTGCCGCATCGACCCTGGGAATGCCAAGGCCTGGCTCTGGAGCGCTTCGCTGGCCGAAACCGTCGCCGACGCCATCAACGATCTGCAGCAGGTCGTGGCGCTCGATCCCGATAACGCCACCGCGCGCGGCTGGTTGGAGAGGCTGCGCCCATCGGTGGTGGAGGTTCCCTGGTACCAGTGTTTTCTTTGCACCTACGAGGGCCTGGAGGAGTTCGACCGGTGCCCGCAGTGCCATTCGGTTCTCTCGCTGGATCTGGACGAGACATTTCGCAATCAGGGCCTGGATGAGCGGCAGGCGAGAATCGCGGTAGACCGCCTCGGGAAACTCGGCGGCAGCGCCGACCCGTTCGATATCGAATACTACCTGGGCGTCGCTCATCTCAACCTGCTGAATTCCCACGCCGCCCTGGAGCATTTTCGCCGCGCCGAAGCCCTCGACGAACGCGGCGCGCAATTGCGCGCCACCATCGCCGCGCTGAGTCGGCGTCCCCTGGTCATGGCCGTGGATGACTGCCTGACCATCCGCACGATGGTGACCAGCACGCTGGAGAGGAACGGATACCGCTGCCTCAGCGCAGCCAGTTCCGTAGACGCACTCTCCTACCTGGAGAACGCGACTCCCGAGTTCGTCCTGCTGGATGTGAGCATGCCGTTCATGGATGGGTATCTGCTCGCGAAGTCGATCAAGGCACAGCCCAAGACCAAGGACACAACCGTCGTCATGCTGTCGGCGCGAGACGGCTTCATGGACAAAGTAAAGGGAAGAATGTCGGGCGCAGCCGACTACCTGACCAAACCATTCGAACCAGCACTGTTACTGCGGATTATTCGCAAGTACGTTCGTCCGAAGGAGTAGCACATGCCCAACAAAACAATTCTGGTGGTGGATGACAGTCCAACCGAGAGGAAGATGGTGCAGCAGGCGCTGCAGGGGAGAGGCTACAACCTGGTATGGGCCGGCGACGGCGAGGAGGCCCTGGAGAAGGCCGCCCGGCAGAAGCCCGACGTTGTCTTACTCGATATCATTCTGCCCCGAAAGAACGGATTTCAGGTCTGCCGCCAGCTAAAGACTTCTCCGGAAACGCAAAACATCAAGGTGATCCTGATCAGCAGCAAGGCCCAGGACACGGATCGCTTCTGGGGCATGAAACAAGGCGCCGACGAGTACCTGACGAAGCCCGTGGCGGCGGAAAACCTCGCGGCGAGCGTGGCCAGGTTCTGTTAGCACGGTGGCGCGTGGGGCGCGCCCTGACCGGTCTTCACAGGGCGAACCCACCGGCATAACCCACAAGCCGGATACCGGCGCGGCCCGAGCCGGCGAGACTTACCGGGCGCGGAGGATCGGTGTGAGTTTCGAACGCCGAGACCTCCGGGAGTCAACGAAACAATGGCGACAACAATTAACCAGCAACTGACATACGATGACCTGCGGATTTTGCCGGAGGATGATCCTCTGGGCGCAATGTTTTCGGATCTTCTGGTAACCGAAGACGCCGCGCCGGTCGGGCAGCTGCTTGCGGAAGCAGAACCGCTCGAAGCACCCGCTCTTCCGGATCCGGTGGAACTCAGCGTCTCTCGGGAACTCGATAATCCTCCAGATGGACTTCCGGCGGCCGAGTTCCAGGTCATGCCGGAAGTGCCCGGCGAGCCGGAGATCGTCGTGGAAACGCAGTCGAAGGTGGTTGAGGCTGCGGCAGAGCAGATCCCAGCCATCCCGTTTCCCCTGGTCATCGAGCCCGAACCGCTCCTGGTGCCCCCGCCGGACGCCCCCGCCGCACCGGTTGCGGAAACCTCCCAAGAGGTCGCCTTCGCGCCCGTGCGGAGCGATGGCCCTCTCGAGACCAATCTTGACGCCGCCGGGGACGCGCCCTCCGCCTACGACCTGGAAGCCCTGATCTCCGAAATCGACCGCGAGAACCGGCCGTCGCTGGAGGACGACCTGTTTGTCGGAGCGGCTCGCGCGGCAGCGCCGCACAGGCGGCAGGACAGTTGCATCGTGTTTCTCCTGGCCGGTACGCACTATGCCATCCCGATTCGCCATGTGCTCGAACTGGACGCCATGCCGCGCATCACCACCGTGCCCAACGTGCCTGGGTTCGTTCGCGGCGTAACCAATTTGCGCGGCGAAATCGTGGTGGTGCTGGATTTGCGCGTCCTGCTCGGCCTGGGGCCGGTGGAAAGCGCCGAGCGAGGGCGCATTCTCATCGTGCAAACAAAAGATCAGCAGACCGCGGCACTGGCGGTCGACGAAGTGCGCGGCACCGCGGCATTGGCGCTGGCTGAACTCTCCCGCAGTCTGATCCCAGACCCGGTGATGCCCCTTCTGCTGGGCATAGGCGAGCATCAGAACCACGTTTTGAATGTCCTGGACGTTGACAAATTGTTTGGCACACCGGAGTTCCAGCAGTTCGGCACGAACTAGCCGGCGGCCGGCTCTCTACGGCGGGCACGGATTGATTTGGCAGGATGACGATTTTGAGTTTCGGAATTTGAAAGAGACGGTGATTCGCGGACGCTGGCTTCGGCTGCGCGCATCCCCGTCAAGGAGAAGATGGAAATGCTCACACGAATCAAGAACCTGAGAGTCGGCCACAAGCTCGGTTTGATGGTCGCATTGATGGGTATCCCGATCGCGTTGTTGGCGATTCTGTTCGTTCAGGCGAAGAACCAGCAGATGGCAGCCATGCAGAAACAGTTGGAAAGCCTGGACTACCTCACGCCGGTACACAACCTGCAGCAGCACGTGTTGCTGCATGGCGGCCTGATTTTCATTTCGGCCAGCGATCCGTCGTATCGTCCGCGGCTGGCCACCAATGAGGCCGACGTCGATACCGACATCGCGGCGGTGCAGCAGGCGGACGCAAAATACGGCAGGGCGTTCGGCACTACCGAGGCCCTCAATCGCATCCGGGAACATTGGGAGGAGATCCACAGCAAAGGGAGCGTGTTCAGCGCCAAGGAGATGAATGACGCCCACGCCAGGCTGAGCGCGGAGATCCTGGACCTGATCCGGGTGGTCGGCGATAACGCTGTGATCACCGACACGTCGCTGGACACCTATTACCTTGGCAACAGTCTTCTTCTGCAGATCCCCGGCGCGGCCGAAGGCATCGCCCAGTTGCGGTATGCGGGCAGCGAGGCCGCGATCAACGGTTCGGTCACTGCTGACCAGCAGAACCGGATGACGACGATCATTGCGAATATTCGCCGGTTCTCCGCACCCAAGGCTGGTCTCATTCAGGTCGGTCTGACGACCGCCGGCAAGGCCAACCCGAAGATCGAGGAAAGACTCAGAGGACCACTGTCGGCAGCCACCATGGCTTCCGAGGCGTACGTGCAGTCGGTGCACGAGAACATTTTGGGCGTCAAGGTGAGCGCCTCTCTGAAGGACCATTTCACGACCGCTAGTGAAGCCATCGCCACGATGTTCAGACTGTACGACGCGGTTGACGCTGCCTATCGCACGGAAGTGAACGCCCGTATCGAGGGGCTGAAAAGCGCCGAGTATCTCCAACTGTCGGTTGCACTGTTCGGACTGGCGCTGGCGGTGTTCCTGGTCTACCTGGTCACGCGCGGCGTCAACCGCCAGGTTCAATCAATGATGAAGCTGTTCTCCAGCATCGGGGTGGGCGATTTTTCGGCCCGCGCAGAAGTGCTGAGCGAAGACGAGCTCGGGCGCGCGGCTGCCTCGCTCAATTCCATGCTCGGCGCAGTCCTCGGCCTGATCCAGTCGCGCCAGGAGCGCGACCAGATTCAGGAGAGCATCCGCAAGCTGCTCGATGAAATCAGCGGCTTGGCGGAGGGCGACCTCACCAAGCAGGCGGAGGTGACGGCTGAAATCACCGGCGCCATTGCCGATGCGTTCAACAACATGACTGAGGAGCTTCGTTCCATCATCAGCAAGGTGCAGGACACGACACTGGCTGTGAGCTTCTCGGCCAACGAGGTGCAAAACACCACCGAGCACCTCGCCAACGGCAGTGAATCCCAGGCTCTTCAGATCGTGGAGGCTTCGGCGGCCATCGACCAGATGACGGTATCGATTCAACAGGTATCCGGCAATGCCGCCACCGCCGCCGGCGTCGCCGACCATGCACTGGGCAGCGCAAGGGCTGGCGCGGAAGCGGTGTTGAAGACGATCGAAGGCATGAACGGCATTCGCCAGCAGGTGCAGCAGACTGCCAAGCGGATGAAGCGGCTGGGCGAGAGCTCGCAGGAGATCGGAGAGATCGTCCAATTGATCAAGGACATCACCGAGCGCACCACGATCCTGGCGCTGAACGCCTCTATCCAGGCGGCGATGGCGGGTGAAGCCGGCAAGGGCTTCGCGGTGGTCGCCGAGGAAGTCGAACGGCTGGCCGAGCACTCCACGGAAGCGACCAAGAAAATCTCGGGCCTGATCAAGTCGATTCAGTCCGATACCAACGAGGCTATCGCCGCCATGGAAGAGACCACGCGGGAGGTGGTCGCGGAATCGGGCCTGGCGAATGAAGCCGGGCAGAAGCTGGCCGAGATCGAAAAAATCTCCAAGCAGCTCGCCGAAATCATCCAGTCGATCTCGCTCGCGTCCAAGCAGCAAAGCCGCGGCTCGGAAGGCGTTGCCAAATCGATGTCCGAGATCTCGCAAGTGACGCAGCAGACCGCCGCCGGCGCCAAGCAGGCAGCCATTTCCATCCGGAAACTGACGGAGCTGGCCGACGACCTGCGTGGCTCGCTCAACCGCTTCAAGCTCCCCAAGAAGGCGGCCTGACGGCGGAATTCCCGGTTCGCGGCCCGCTGACCCGCGGTCCGGTCCGCAAGAACGAACGCATATGCCAGCCATACGGGTAACGGCAGCTCGCCCTGCGATGAACACGCACGAGGAAGAGCAGTGGCGCGACCTGGTCGAGCGCCGTTGCGGAATCTACTTCTCGCCAAACCGGCTCTACGTGCTGCAAAACTGCCTTTGGGGGGAGATGCAGCTCCGCGGGATCGAGACATACCAGGACTATTACTCTCTGGTTCTGAGAAGCGCCGCCGAATGGAACCGGCTGCTCGATCGCCTGGCAAACCGCGAGACCTACTTTTTCCGGCATATGCCGAGCTTCAGCTCCCTTGCCGAGGAAATCCTGCCCGCGCGGATGGCCGAAGGGTTCGGGCGGGGCGCAGACCCGATCCGCCTGTGGAGCGCGGGCTGCTCCTCGGGCGAAGAGGCATATTCTCTGGCGATTACCGCGTACGAGGCGGCCGCGCCCGACCGCTGCGGGTGCCAGGTGCTCGGCAGCGACCTGAGCAGCGAGGCGCTGGCCGCCGCGCGGCGCGCGCGGTACGGCGCGCGGGCACTATCCGAGATGCCGCCGGAGCTGCAGCGGCGGTATTTCGTTCGCAGAGGAAGCGAGTACGAGGTGGTTCCCGCGATCCGCTCGATGGTGCGGTTCGAGCCGTTCAATTTTTTCGATCCGGCCACGTATCCCACCGCGTTCCAGGATGTGATCGTGTGTCAGAACGTCTTCATCTATTTCCGGGAAGAGCTGCGCACGCAGGCAGCGGCTCAACTCGCCGCTTGCCTTCGCCCCGGCGGACTTCTGCTGATCGCACCCGGCGAATTGGCCAGCCTCGATATTTCGGGGCTGGAACGCGTCGCTTTGCGGCACACCGTCGCGTTCCGGCGCAACCAGGAACCGTGCTTTCATGCCCGGACGGAAGCCATGGATCCGGCCGCCTACCCGAGGCAGTAGGAGAAGGAATATGGAAAAGGCAATCAATTGCGAGATGTTGGCCGGATTCACCGAAGAGGTGAGGAGCTACCTCCCGCGGATTCGCAGGAGCTTTGCGGCTCTGGCCACGGATCCCGCGAACATCGAAGTGCTCGAGGAAGCGCACCGCCTGCTCCACAGCATCAAGGGCGCGGCTTCGATGCTCGGCCTCGCGGGGTTGGGCCACATGGTTTACCTGGCGGAAGAAGCCACCGAGGAAGTGGCCTCCGGACAGTTGGACTGGTCGCCGGCCGCCGGAGAGGCGCTGGAGCACGTTCTGTCGCGCGTCGAATATTACCTGGAGACTTTGAATGCCGGCACGCTGTGCGAGCGGCCGATCCTGGCTGAGGCGGTCAAAGTTCTACGCCGTCTGCGTGCACAACCCGAATCCGGCGACGAAGCGGAGATCGACCTGCTCCTCGGCCCCGACTCCAATCTCCGCGTCACGGCGCCTTCCGTTGAGCCTGCGATTGCACTGCCGTCGCCTGGCACGCGCTCCGAGGCTCCCCACCGTGTCTCGGCGGCGCAGCTCGAGCAGGAGTACGCCGGCGTGCCGGCCGACCTCCTCGGCATCTTCCGCGAAGAGGCAGAAGAGATCCTGCAGAACGTCAGCGATCTGTTGCGCCGGCTGGAATCCGGCGCAATCGATGCCCAGGCGTTGCTCGAGATCCGCCGCCACGCCCACACGCTGAAAGGCGCGGCCGGTTCGGTGGGCCTGCGCGCGCTGAGTTCGCTGGCTCACCGGATGGAGGATCTTCTGGACGCCGTGAACCAGGGCACGGCGGCGTTTTCACCCGAGATCCACAGTCTTGTCGTAGCGACCTTCGATTGCATCGGGGACATGGCCGAGGCGCACAATGTTGCCGAACTGGGTCCCCGGACCGAGGCCCTGTATTCGCGCTATCAGGCACTGTTGGATGGCATGACGGAGAGTTCAACCCCGGTCCGGCACGTGGAAGCGCTTCGCGCCGAGCCCGAAGAGCAGCCCGAAGCGGAAGCACCTGCCCCCGCGCTGAGCCGTCTTGAACCGCTCGAACCGGAGGGTTCGATCGACGTTCCACAGGCCGCCGAGCCCGCGAATGGCGTTGAGGAAACGCGCGCGCCGAGCCACTATGTGCGCGTTCCCATCGAAAAACTGGACGAGCTGGTGCGGCTGGTAAGCGAGCTTCTGGTGAGCCGGACCACTTTCGAGCAGCGCCTTGCCGCTCATTCACGGGAGGTCGACGAGCTGTCGCGCAGCACGGGCCGCCTGAAACGGGTCACCTCCCGCCTGGACGCCGATTTCGAAGTGAGCGCGCTGCGTGGCGGATTCGGACAACTGGCAGTGCGGGCGGTAGTCGGGGGCCAGGCCCGGGAGGAACGCCGCAAGGATTTTGACGTTCTCGAATTCGACCGTTATACGGACTTCCATCTCATCTCGCGCGACCTGACCGAGACCAGCAGCGATATTGCTTCCGCCACCGGCGAGTTGAGTCATCACATCACGGAATTCGACAGTGTCCTGAATCGGCTGGGACGGCTCACCAGCGAAGTTCAGGACAGGCTCATGCGTATGCGCATGGTGCAGTTAGCGACGCTGAAGACGCGTCTGCGGCGAACCGTCCGTGTGACCAGCGACCGCCAGCAGAAACCGGTCGACCTGATCATCGAAGGCGAGCACGTGGAGCTGGACAAGACGGTCCTGGAAGAGATTGCGGCTCCCCTGGAGCACCTGCTTCGCAATGCCGTGGACCACGGGATCGAATCGGCGCCCACGCGCCAGGCACTGGGTAAGCCCGAGCGCGGGCAGATCCGCTTGCGCGCCTTTTATGAAGGCACGCAGGTGGTGCTTCAGGTCTCGGACGATGGCGGCGGCATGGAGCCGGAGCTGCTTCGCCAGGCGGCGGTTCGCGCCGGCCTGTGCACCGAAGCGGAAGCCGCCCAACTTCCAGCGGCCAGCCTGAACAACCTGGTCTTCCTGCCCGGCTTCAGTACCGCGCGAACGGTCAGCGAGACTTCCGGCCGCGGCGTCGGCATGGACATCGTCAGATCCACTGTGCATCGGATGAAGGGCACGGTGTCCATCGAAACCGAGCCGGGAGTCGGCGCAACCTTCACCATCCGCCTTCCCATGACCCTGGCCATCATGCGTGTACTGCTGGTGGAGACCAACGGAGAAACTCTGGCAGTGCCGCTCAGCGTGGTGACGAAGATCCTGCGAGTGGAGCCCGAGCAGCTCGAGTACATCGGCCATCAGATGGTCATACGCGTGGAAGGCAAGGCGATTCCCGCCCTGCGCCTGGGCGAAGCGTTGCATCTGCCGCGGCCTTGCGACAGCACCCTGCGGCGGCTGCCGGTGCTGGTGGTGCGCCTGGGCGAGCGACAGTTTGCATTCATCGTGGAACACCTGCTGGAAGCCCGCGAGGTGGTTGTGAAATCCATGGGCAGCTTATTGCGGCGCGTGGAGGGTGTCGTGGGCGCCACCCTGATGGGCGACGGCAGTGTCGTGCTGATCGTGAATCCGTCGGACCTTTCACCGGCCAGCACGGATGGCGTCCGTCCGCGCATCCGCGAACCGCGCATCTTTGAGGCGCCAAAAGAAAGCAGCGCCTACGACGTGTTGATTGTGGATGACTCGGTCAGCGTCCGCCGTGTGCTTTCGAACCTGGTCCGGGGCCGCGGATGGAATCCGCTGACGGCGCGGGATGGAGTCGAGGCACTGGAGCTGATCGAGCGCGCCGCCAAGCCGCCGGCCGCAATCCTGCTCGATATCGAAATGCCGCGAATGGATGGCTACGAGTTCCTGAGCACGCTGCGGCGCAATGCCGCGCACAAGCAACTCCCCGTGATCATGCTGACGTCGCGTGCCGGCGAAAAACATCGCCGCAAGGCATTCGATGTGGGCGCGACGGAATACCTGGTGAAGCCGTACGAAGAGGAGACACTCGTCGCCGTCATTCGACGCGTGGTGCGCGAGGTCAGGCAGACCTCGGTCGTATGAACCGGAAGACGCGAGTGCTGGTGGCCGACGATTCGCCTTTTGTCTGCCGGCTTCTGACCTGCTATCTGCACTCGGCGGCGGATTTTGAGGTGGTCGGCACCGCGTGCGACGGACTGGACGCGCTCACGAAGGCCAAGGCGCTGCGGCCGGACGCCCTGACTCTCGATCTCGAAATGCCTGGAATGGACGGCCTGGAGGCGCTGGCCCGCATCATGCGGGAATGCCCCACCCCCGTGGTCGCGGTAAGCGGCGTGACGGGCAGGGCGGCGACTCGCACGTTGCAGGCGCTCGATCTGGGGGCGGTGGATTTCGTCTTGAAGTACGCGGTTGGCGCGAGCATTCGTCCCGACGAACTGTGCCGCGAGGTTCTCGCCAAGGTTCGCGCGGCCGCTCGTGTCCGCGTGGTCCGGTCGCTGGGCGCATGGAGCCTCTCCTCCCTGGGGGTCGCAGAAGTTGCCCCGAAGGAGCATCTTTCAGGCAGCCGTCAAGCTGGAACCGCGCTGGTGTTGATCGGCGCCTCCACCGGCGGGCCGCTGGCCCTTCGCGAACTACTGTCACGCCTGCCCGACAACTTCGGGGCCGGAATCATCGTGGTGCAGCACATGCCGAGGAGCTTCACAGCGGTTCTGGCAGCCCAGCTTGACCGTCACTGTCGTGTGCGAGTCAGGGAGGCGGAGAATGGCGAACGGCTGGAGCCTGGCAGGGTCCTGGTTGCACCCGGCGGTTGTCATCTTCTTCTGCGACCCGGCTTCCGCGTGGCGATTCATGCCGGCAGTCCCGCCGATACCTATTGCCCATCGATTGACGCAGCGATGGAATCGGCCGCGCGAATCTATGGATCTGGCGCTGTCGGCGTCCTTCTGACCGGCATGGGCGACGACGGCGCGCGCGGCATACAGGCGATTCACGAGAAGGGTGGCAAGACGTTCGTGCAGGATGCCGAAAGCTGCGTCGTCGACGGCATGCCGGAGCGGGCTCGCGAGCGCGCGGCCGTGGACGGTGTCGCGCCGCCGGCGGAAATCGCCGCGCTGCTGGTCCGGGAGATGGAAAGGAGAGCCAATCATGCGGCATGAGACCGTGCGCACTTTGAAGTGCTACGCCGGAGGGCAGGCGTATTGCCTGGATGCCGGGCAAGTGCTCGCCATCGAGCGCGGCGCGCGGATGACGCCGAATCCCGCAGCCGGCGGACCGATGGGCTGGATTGCCAGACGCGAAAGCCGAATTCCGGTCTACGGCCTGACCGAGCGGCTTGGCTTCGGCACACGGGCGGACCGCCTGGGGACCGTGCTCGTGATCAACAGTCCGAAGCCGTGGGGCTTGGCAGTTGACCGCGTTTCCCGGCTCCAGGATGCCGCCGCAACTCCACAACCCGTGCCACCCAGTATCAGCCCGGCACGCGCGGCTGGATGCAGCGGTGTGGTGGTCGACAACGGTTCCCTCGCTGTTTACCTGTCGCCCGACCTTCTGCATCCGGACGCTCCTCGCGTTCCGCCAACCGAGATGGAGCCGCCGCCTCAGGCAACGCCGGATCCGAGCGCGCCCGCCCTGACGGGCCCGGGCAGGCTGCTCTTGTTTTCGCCGGCGAACCCCGTGCCGCCGGGCCTGCTTCCCGGCCTCCGGTCTCGCCTCCTGTTCGGGTTCAGCTACTCTCAGGTGGTGGAGATCGTGCCTGGCGTCGAGCATTCGCCCGTACCCATGACGCCGTCTCACATCATCGGCCTGATAGCCTGGCGCGGCCGTCCCGTGACGGTTGTGGATGCCGGAGTGTTGCTCGGACTCACCCCGGTCCAGCGACAGGCCACGGATCGCCTGCTGATCGCCCGTTCCCCCCTGTGGCGAACCGCCATCGCGATTCCTGTAGGCGGGGAAATCCAGAGCCGCATGTTGCCGCTTCCGCACCGGCCGTGCCGGCTGGCGCTCGACACCGGGCACTCACGCGGAGCGTTCGAACTCACCGCGGACGAGTTCGTGGTGATTCCCGACGTGGATGGCATCGCCCGCCCTCAAACCGGCAATTGATCTCTCCGCCTGCGGCGTTACCCACGGTGCGGACGCGAGTACACCCGGCCACGGCTGCGCGAGCCGCACGTTGCCTGAAAGTTCCGCCTGACAAGAACGGCCTCCGTGGGGAAGCCGGCGCCGCGCACCAGGAAAGTGGGAAACCAGGAGAAGACATGCGCTTCACCACGCAGGGCGAAAGATCGAGTCCGTGCGCATGTTGGGCAGCGAAGAGAAGCGACGTGGACGCTGGAAGACGACGCGCCGGGGATTCAACGGCCCGCGCATCGGCCCTCGGAGCTCACGCTGGGGCTGGAGATCGGGTAGCGGAGCGCGGGTTGTCCCAAGGCGCCCGCGGAGGGCGTCGATGGGGGTGTGGACGGCGTTGATTCTGGGTGGATTCGGTACCAATCCGGTTCGTTTTTGCAGGGGCGTGGGAACGGCAGGCGTGAGGGCGAGCTCAGCGCTTTCCGGGAGGCGTCCTGGCGCTCGGCGATGGCGCGGAGGAGACCGGTGAGGGCGCGCTGGTACTGGCGTCCGGCGGCATCCTGGCGGCGGCAGATTTTATCGAGGATGCGGGGGCCTTCGGCGTCCTGCATGAAGACCTGGGTGAGGGCGTCTTCGGGGTCGGTGCCTTCGGG
>DATJYW010000063.1:0-27152 GCA_035499435.1 Candidatus Acidiferrales bacterium
TCGCCGGCTACATCGCGTGGGCGGTCGGGTTCGTGGTCGGGATTCTGCCGTTCCTGCCGCTACCGGCCGACGTGATGCCGTACACCCAGCCGGCCGTGGTCTACAGCTTCGTGGTGGGTTTCGTGTTGTATTGGGTACTGGCCAAGGCCGGAATGCAGCCGAAAACCGTCCCGATGCCGAGCTAACGCCGGGCGGCAGCGTGCGCTGGCCAACTCAGGTATCGGGCTCAGCCGTCCAGCCGCGCGGACGACAGGAAACGATCGTCCGCGCCACGGTCGAGCGCGTCGCTGCTGGCGGCCTCGTTCGGCAGAGTGATGACAAAGCGCGTGCCTTTGCCCGGTGTGCTGTCCACCTCGACCTTCCCACCGTGGGCTTTCACGATCCAGGCCACGAAGCTCAGCCCGAGCCCGAGCCCCTGCTCGGGACCGGGCGCGGCGCCGTCGCCCGCCACGCGATAGAAGCGGTCGAAGATGTGCGAGAGGTGCTCGGTGGGGATGCCGCGGCCGGTATCCTCCACCACCAGCTCGATCGCCTCCGGGAGACAGCGTAGAATGGTGCGCACCCGCCCGCCTTCCGGCGTGAACTTGATCGCGTTCGAAAGCAGGTTGGTCAACATGCGCTCGATCTGCACGCGGTCCACTTCGGCGGGACACTCGGGCGGCAGCTCCGAGGTGAGCTTCAAGCCGGCGGCCTCGGCCGGAATCTGGAACTGCTCCACCAGGTCGTCCACCACCTCGCACAGGTTCAGCCGTGTCTTTTGCAGAACCAGTTGGCCGCTTTCCGCCTGCGAGAGCAGCAGGAGCGCGCGCACGATCTGCGACAGGCGGTCGATATCCTGCAGGGCGTTGAACATGGCCTCGCGATACTGGTCGGTGGTCTTGGCGGTGAACAGCGCCACTTCGAGCTGCCCGCGGATGGCGGTGATGGGGGTGCGCAGCTCGTGCGAAACGTCGGTGGAGAACTGGCGCATCTGCTGGAACGAAGCTTCCAGGCGCTCGATCATGCGGTTGAACGTGAGGATGAGGTAATCCAGCTCGTCTCCGGCTTGGCGCGTGGGAATACGCAAGCTCAGGTTCGAACTCGAAATCCGCTGCGCGGCTTGAGCTACGGCCAGCACCGGCTCCAAGGCGCGTCCGGCCATAAAAAATCCAAGCAGAGACCCGAGAATCAGCGCGCCCGGAATCACGCCCATGTAGATCCACGTGAACTCGTGCAGGACGGTGATTTTGTCGCTGTAGAGGGTGCCTATGGCGACGTAGTACGGTGCCCGGTGGCCCTCCGCATAGACGATGCCGTAGCGGATTTTGACCGGCTCGCCCTTGGAAGTCTTGCGGTCCAGGTAGAACTTCTGCTTCGGCGAGGCGGCCAGCATTTCGCGCACCTGTTTCTGAATGACCTCCGGCTTTTCGACGCCGATATCGTCGTAGGCGGTGGAAACGGCCACATCCTGGCTGGCGCAATCGTGGATCGGGTTGCCGTTCTGGTCCGCGACCATGTAGATCTTGCGCAGGTCGAAAACGATGGTGGTTTCGTCGGGGTCCTCCTGATCGTAATACCAGGCGGTGGTGAGCTTGTTATCCAGGTCCGGGCACGGCTCGATGCGCATGTAGCCCTTCATGGCGCCCCAGTCGCCATCCACCTTTGCCATCACCTGCTTGTCCAGGCTAGCTTCCAGCCGCGCCCAGAGAAACCACGCGACCAGGAAGAAGATCAACGTGAAGAGCACCGCGTAGCTGGTGGTCAGGCGGAAGCGCAGGCCTCGGGAGAGGCGGGCGAAATCGCGCTTCCGGCTCATATCAAACCTGAGTGGCTTCGGGCGCGGGCTGAGCGGCGGGCTTCTCAGGAGCCTCGATCATGTAGCCGATGCCGCGCACGGTCTGGATCAGTTTCTGCTGGAAACGGTCGTCGATTTTGCTGCGCAGGTGCCGGATATAGACGTCAACGATGTTGGTGAGGCCGTCGTAGTCCATGTCCCAGACGTGCTCGACGATCATGGTGCGGCTGAGCGGGCGTCCTTTGTTGCGCATCATGTATTCGAGGATGCCGAATTCCTTGGGCGCGAGCTCGATGGTTTCCGGTCCGCGCGTGACTTTGCGGCGGATGCAATCGAGCGCGAGGTCGGCCACCTGGAGGCGCTCCGGCGCCGGCTGTCCGCGACGCAGGAGGGCCCGGACGCGCGCCAGCAGCTCGACAAAGGCGAACGGCTTCACCAGGTAATCGTCGGCGCCGGTCTCCAGACCCTTGACCCGGTCATCCAGCGCGCCGCGGGCGCTGAGAATCAGCACCGGCGGCCCCAGCTTGCGGTTGCGGATCTTCTCGAGCACCTGGAGGCCGTCCATGTCCGGCAGCATGCGATCCAGAATCACAAGGTCGTAGTCGGTGGCGTGAATATGTGCCACGGCCTCGTTTCCGGTGGCGGCGGCATCCACCGCGTATCCCGCGCCCTCCAGTCCCCGGCACAGGAAGTCGGCAATGCGTTTTTCGTCCTCGACGACCAGTATGCGCATTTGATTACAGCTTAGCGCAGGCGGCAGACCGGCTGAAGCCTATCCCACATTAGGTTAAGCTAGTCTGGAATCATAGCGATGAAAACGGCTGAAGGAATCGGATGGCGCGGGCTTGGCCGTATCGAGAAGGTGTTTCTCGTCCTGATCGTGCTGTTCGCCGTTCTGTACTTCACCGGAAAGCTGCCGGCGCTTCAGCTTTGGGTTGCCCTGGCGGCGTTCTTTTTCGGCCTGGTCTCGTTCTTCCGCCTGCTGCGGAGCGCGACGCGCAGCATGATCTGGCGGCTGCGCAACCGCCTGATCGTCGCCTATCTCTTCATCGCCGTGGTTCCCGTCGTGCTGATGCTGGCGCTGCTGTTGGGAACATCCTACGCGGTCGTCGGACAGACAGCCGTCTACCTGGTCAACACGGAACTGAAGAACCGCATGCGGACCCTGAATATCCCGGCGTTTGCCATGTCCCGTGTGCCTTCCCGCGACGCACAGACGGCGCTGGCGCGCTATGAGGAGATTCTGAAGGACCGCTTTCCCGGATTTGAAATTCTCTCCACGGGCGAGAACCCGTTCCGCTTTCCGACAAACTCCGTCCTGGAGTCGCCGCCCGAACCCTGGAAGAACACGATCGGGTTGGTTACGAAGGGACGCGGCGCGGACAAGCACCTGTTCGCCTGGGCGCACGCGGAACAGGGCGTCAACGAGGTGACGATCATGGCGCCGGTCACGCACGGGTTGATGACGAGCCTCGTGCCTGGCTTGGGAGAGGTCAACTTCCTCGACTTCTCGACTCCCGCCCACGAATCGCTGCTGCCCCAGGCGGTGAGCACTTTCGACCTGCATGTGCGCTGGCCCTACCCGGTGTACGTGGCTTCCTTCGAAGCGCCGAACACGCCGGCCAGGCCTTACCTGATGGTGGTAGATACGCGCTATTCGGCGGTGCTGGGCATCGTATTCGGCCAGACCGGAAACTGGAGCGAACTGGCCATGAGCCTCCTGATCGCGCTGGTCGGCCTGTTCCTGATCGTGGAGATCATCTCGTTGTGGGCGGGCATCAAGCTGACCCGGACCATCACGGGCGCGGTCCACGAGCTGTATGAAGGCACGCGCCACGTGCGCGAGGCCGATTTCAGCTACCGGATTCCAGTGACGGGCACGGATCAGCTTGCCGAACTCGGCAATTCGTTCAACACCATGACTCAGAACCTGGGCAGGCTGATCGTGGTGGCCAAGGAAAAGGAGCGCCTGGAATCGGAGTTGACCATCGCGCGCGAGGTGCAGAACCAGCTATTTCCCAAAGACGCTCCGGCCATCAGGACGCTCGAGCTGAGAGGGGTGTGCAACCCGGCTCGCATGGTCTCCGGGGATTATTACGACTTCATGCCGCTGCCCGGCGGAGAGTTGGCGTTCGCCATCGGCGACGTCGCCGGCAAGGGAATCTCGGCGGCGCTGCTGATGGCGTCGATTCAATCCACCATGCGCACGCAGTTGAGCGCGTTGAACGGACACAGCGCGCGGCCGTTCTCCGTGGCGGCGATGGTAGCGACCCTCAACCGCCAGCTCTACGCCACCACGTCGCCGGAGAAATACGCGACCTTTTACTTTGCTCTGTACGACGAGGTCAGCCACACGCTGACCTATACCAACGCCGGGCACCTGGCGCCGATCCTGGTGCACGGGTCGGGCGTTCAGATGCTGGAGTCCACCGGGACCGTGGTGGGAGCATTTCCGATCGCGCACTACGAGGAGAAATCCGTCAAGCTGGAGCCGGGCGACCTGTTGCTGGCCTATACCGATGGGATCACCGAACCGGAGAACGTCTACGGCGAGATGTTCGGCGAAGAGCGGCTGAAGGAACTGGCGGTCAAGTACGCCAAGGCGGACTCGGCGGAGCTGATCGCGCACACCATGGAGGCGGTGACGGAGTGGACCGGCTCCGGCGAATTGCAGGACGATATGACGATGGTAGTGGCTCGGCGCATATGAAAGTTCTCACGGCGGCGGAGATGCGCGAAGTGGACCGGCTGACGATGGAGGCCGGGATTCCAGGCATAGTTCTGATGGAAAATGCCGGGCATCGCGTGGTGGAGTTTCTGGAAAAGCGATTTGCGCCGCTCGGCGAACAGCGGATTGTGGTGCTCTGCGGCAAAGGAAACAACGGCGGTGACGGATTGGTACTGGCGCGGCAGTTGTACGCGCGGGGCGGGTTTCCGACCTGCCCTGCGGTGGTTCTTTTCGCCGATCCCGATGAGCTCAAGGGCGATGCGGCAGCGAACTACCGTATGCTCCTGGCTTGCGGTTGCCCCGTCCATCGCGAGATTCCGCCGGAGGCGCGCAACGCGACCCTGGTCATCGACGCGCTCCTGGGCACCGGGCTCACGGGACCGGCCGCGGGGCGAATGCTGGAAGCCATCCGCGAAATCAATGCCGGCTTTCCGCTGGCGAAGGTGGTGGCGGTCGATATCCCCTCCGGCATGCCCAGCGATGCCGCCATCGCGGCGGGCGAGATCGCGCGCGCCGATGCCACGGTCACGTTCACCGCGCCGAAGGTGGCGCAAGTGATCCCGCCGGGCTGCGACCAGGTGGGCGAACTGGTGGTGGGCGCCATCGGCAGCCGGCCGGGCCTCTACGATCACGTCAAGCTCGAGGTCGTCGAGCCCGCCATGTTCGCGGACCTGCTGGCGCCGCGTCCGCGATCGGGCCACAAAGGCACCTTCGGACACGTGCTCGTGATCGCCGGATCGCGTGGAAAGACGGGCGCCGCCGCGATGGCGGGCCTGGCCGCTTTGCGAGCCGGCGCTGGCTTGGTGACGGTGGCCTCGGCGGAGAGCGCCATTCCCGAGATCGCCGGCCACGCGCCGGAGTTGATGACCGAGCCGCTGCGCGAGACGGAATCGGGCGCGATCGCGCTCAATGCCAACCTGGGTGCGGTTCTGGAAGGCAAGACGGTGATCGCGATGGGGCCGGGACTGGGGCGGCATCCGCAGATCCCGGCGCTGGTTTCCTCGATTGCCGGGAACAGCACGCTGCCCATGGTGCTGGACGCCGATGCACTGGGGCCGGTAGCGGGCGGGCACACGCGGATCCTCACGCCGCATCCCGGCGAGATGGCGCGGCTCACCGGAAAAGCCACCGCCGAAGTGCAGGCGGATCGGCTCGGCGTTGCGCGCGACTATGCCACGGCGCACGGGGTCACGCTGGTGTTGAAGGGCCAGCGCACGGTGCTGGCCTTCCCCGATGGCCGCGTTTGGATCAACCCGACCGGCACGCCCGCGCTCAGCACCGGAGGCAGCGGTGACATTCTGACCGGCATGATCGCGGGGCTGCTGGCGCAGTTCTCCGATCGTCCCGACAAGGCCGTGACGGCCGCGGTGTACCTGCACGGCCTGGCGGCCGAAATCGGCGCCCGCTCACTTGGAGAAAAGTGCCTGATCGCCACCGACGTCCTGCGATTCCTGCCTCACGCGATGGAGGAGTGTGCCGACCTACCGCACCGCCTCTGAGGACGAGACGATTGCACTCGGGGAACGGCTGGCCGGCGAATTGCCGCGGCGGGGAGTCGTACTGCTGATCGGCAACCTGGGCGCGGGCAAGACCACGCTGGCCAAGGGTATCGTGCGCGGACGGCGGGCGGCCGAGGCGGACGAAGTCTCCAGCCCCACGTTCACTCTGATTCACGAGTACGGCGAGACGGGCAGTGTGTACCATGTCGACCTGTACCGGCTGGAAGATGCACGCGATGTCTCGACGCTGGGCCTGGAAGAGCTGTTCGAGCGCGATGCCCTGGTGCTGATCGAATGGGGCGAGCGCTTTCCGCAACTGCTGCCGGCCCCGCGCACGGAGATCCGCATCCGCCGCACCGGCGACGAGACCAGAGAAATCGAGGTGACACAAACCGCATGAGCAAGCAACCCTGGGCCCTGATTCTGGGCGCTTCGAGCGGCTTCGGCGAGGCAACCGCCATCGAGCTGGCGCGCGCCGGGATGAACATTTTCGGCGTGCATATGGACCGGCGCGCCGCGCTGCCGCACGTCGAGGACGTGCAGGACCGCATCCGTACCCTGGGCCGCGAGTGCGAGTTTTTCAACTTCAACGCGGCGGACGAGGATCAACGCAAGGCCTGCGTCGAGCAGATCCGTCAGCGGCTGGCGAATCCGCCGGGCACGCTGCGCGTGCTGCTGCACTCGATCGCGTGGGGCGCGCTCAAACCGCTGGCCGGGGCGGAGGTCGTGGCCAACAAGAAGCAGATCGAATCCACCGCGGAGATCATGGGGCACTCGCTGGTGTATTGGGTGCAGGAATGCCTGTGGGCCGGGCTGTTCGACAAGGGAGCGCGCATTTTCGCCATGACCAGCTCCGGTGGCGGGAAGGCGATTCCCAACTACGGGCCGGTGAGCGCGGCGAAGGCGATTCTGGAAGCGCACATCCGGCAGCTCGCGCTGGAGCTGGCGCCCGCGGGCATCACGGCCAACGCCATCATGGCCGGCGTGACGGACACGCCCGCACTGCGGCTGATCCCGGGGCACGAGAAGCTGATCGAGATCGCGCGCATGCGGAATCCGAACAAGCGGCTCACCACGCCGGAGGATGTAGCGCGGTGCATCGCGGTGCTGTGCCATCCGGCGACCTACTGGCTGACCGGCAACACGCTGCAGGTGGATGGCGGCGAGAACATTGTAGGATGAAGCAAATGAGCGACAACGGATTGCCGTGTCTCGACCTGCTGGAAGCCACGCCCACGATCCTGCGCAGCCTGATGGCGGAGCTCGATGAGGAGGATGTCCGCTGGAAGCCCGCGCCGGACCGTTTCAGCATCGGCGAGGTACTGGCGCATCTGAGTCACAGCGAGGGCTACTGCTACCGGGTTCGGCTGGACCGCTTCATGACGGAAGAGAATCCGGAATTCGAATCGGACGACGCGCAGTTTCACCTGGAGCGCTACGCGAAGGCCGATCCGGAAGACGAGTTCGATCACTTCGAGGAGCAGCGCGAGACCAACATCGAGTTCCTGCGCGGGCTGGAGCCAGGCGCGGGCAGCCGCCGCGCGGTGCACAAAGCAGTGGGGCCGATCACGCTGGAGCAGATGCTGCATGAGTGGGCGATGCACGACCTGGGGCATATCCGGCAGGTGGCGGAGCTGGTGCGGGCGCGCAAGCACTGGGCCTCCGCCGGGCCGCTGGGTAAGTCGTATAACCTGAAACCATGACGATCCGGAGTGTCCTACTTCTTGCCGCGTGCGCGGGCGCGCTGGCCGCTCAATCCTTTATTCAGATGTCCGATCCGCAGTTCGGGATGTTTGCCAAGGACCAGGAGTTCACCCACGAGACCGCGAATTTCGAGTTCGCCATCGCGACCGCCAACCGGCTGAAGCCGGCGTTCGTGGTGGTCACCGGCGACCTGATCAACAAGGGCGGCGACGCGGCGCAGGCGGCGGAGTATCATCGCATCGCGGCCAAACTCGATCCGAAGATCCGGTTGTTCAGCCTGCCGGGGAATCACGACGTGGGCAACGAGCCGACACCGGAATCGCTGGCGTGGTATCGCGAGCTATTCGGCCCAGACTACTACACATTCCGCATCGGCGACATCGTGGGTTTCGTGTTGAACTCCAACCTGGAAAAGGGCGCGACCCAGGTGCCGCAAGAGGCGGCGAAGATGGAGGCGTGGTTCCGCGCGGAACTGGCCAAGGCGAAACAGGAGGGCGGGAAGCGCCTGATCGTGTTCCAGCACATCCCGTTCTTCATCAAGGAAGCCGAGGAGCCGGATCAATACTTCAACATTCCGATCGAGACGCGCCGGCGCTACGTGAAACTGCTGCACGAGTACGGCGTGCGGGAGGTGTTCGCGGGGCACTATCACAACTGCGCCGAGGGCCACGACGGCGATCTCGACATGGTGACGACGGGTCCGGTGGGAATGCCGCTGGAAGGAGCCAAATCCGGCGTCCGGGTGGTGACACTCACGGGCGGCAAGCTGACGCACAAGTATTACGACTTCGGGGACCTGCCACAGGCCATTCAGTAGAATACCTAATTCGCCAGCGGGTCCGGCCGCATCTGAAAGTGAACGACCTTGCTCGTGGTCCCTTTGCCGGTTTCGCTGTGGAAGGGCGTGCGCGTGCCCCACGTGGTCCAGACGCCTTTGCCTTTCCAACCGGCTTGGGCGTTGTCGATGCGGCCGTCCATGCCCTTGGCGAAGAAGCCGAGCGGATAGGGCACGCGCAGAACTACGAATTTCCCGTTGACCAGCGCGATCAGAGAATCGGAGCTGTTGCCGGTCACGATCGGCGTGTTCTTGCCCAATCCCAGGGTGTCGAACTGATCGACCCAATCGTAGTAGTGCGAGTCGGCACTGCCGGAGTCGGTCACGTTCTGGAAGTTCGGCCCCGGCGTGGGATAGAGCGTCCAGCCTTCCGGACAGTGCTGGCCGGTGGCTTTCGGGCCATTCAGAGGACCGGTACACTTGCGGCGATCGAAACTGGCCAGGTGCCCGCTTCCCAGGGCGACCCAAACGACGTTGTTGCGGTCGATGTCCATGCCGCGCGGCGAGTAGCCCCAGACCGGCGCTTTCGGATTGTTGAACGGTACCTCATAGTATTCCGCGAGGGTGGTTTCCGGCGGATTCGATCCCGGATTGAGCCGGACGATTCCGCCCGGGAATCCGAGCACGCTGCCCCAGATCATGCCATCGGTACCGATTGCCAGACCGTAGAATGCCGCGTTAAGCCGCGTGTCTCTGGCCGGGTCGGCCGGCCCGTCCAGGGCATTGGATGTGCCCAGGCTTTCGCCGCTGGGCGCGGTCAACACGCGTTGTTCGGTGTCCAGATAGGCGTCGCGCTTGCCGTTGCCGTTGGTGTCGAGCACCAGGGCGGTCCAGCCCTGTGATTTGGCGGCGTCGTGGGTGCGGTCCCAGGTTTTCGTATTCAGCCAGCCGACCACCCCGCCGCCTCCGCCGCTGCTCGTCCAGAGCGTGTTGTCCGCGTCCTCGGCGAACAGCAGGTGGTGGGTGGCGAAGCAGGTGTCGATCATCTCGGTTTTGCCGGTCTTCGGATCGTACACGGCCAACTGCCGGCCGGAGCGTTCGACGGGAGTGAGTTTGGCCGAGATCAGGCTGGAGCCGGATTTGCAAAAGCCCGGATTGCTGGCGGCGCGGATGCGGCTGGTGTACCAGAGACGCCCCTGCTGGTCGAACATCGGGTTGTGGACGGTGGTGTGACTGTCCCAGATGGCTTCGTCGCCCCAGATGGGCGAGGATTGGAGCGGTTTCGGCTGGCCGGGCGTATCGGAATCGCGGTAGGGCACCTTCACCTGGCTGATGGAATTGCGCACCGGATCGAGCACCGGAAGATAGTCGCGGCTTTCTTCCGGCGATCCGTAAATCAGGCCGTTGGCATTGACCTCCGGATGGCGCTTGTCAGTGGAGATTTCGTCGTGCAGGTAAGTCTTGGGATCAGCCCAGTCCCATTGGGTGATGACGACGTTGCGCTCGATTCCCTGCGGACGCGGCGGAGCGGTGGAGGGGAACTCGCCGTGCGCGATGCGGGTGGTCCAGTCGGCGAACTGGGCCGAGGCGCGCTGCGGACCCAACTGGTTGAAGCCGCCGACCATGGCGTTGCCGGCCTGCCCGGACTGGATACGGCGCATCCAGGCCTGAGCCGGCGAATCGAGGTTGGCGAACATCGCGGGAATGGTGCGCGTGTAATGATTTCCAAGCTGGTGGCAGGATTCGCAGCTATCCGTCTTCACCAGGTGGATCCACTGGCCTTGCGTCTTGACGTTTGGCGAGATGCCGTTGCCGCCGGGGCCGGTCCCGGGAAATTCGCTCTTCGCGGGCACCTTCATCAGGGCGTACCAATAATTCCCCGGATAGATCTGCGCCGCGGTCTTCGCGTCCGGCGCCATCGAGGGTTTCAGATCGACGATCTTGCCGGGCTGGGTCCGAAACTTGGGCGAATCAACCAATCCGTAGCCGCGCGCCCAGATAGTGTAGGTGGCCTTGGGCAAATCGGGGATGAGGTAGCGGCCGCGATCGTCGGTGACCACCTCTTTGATGTAGCGGGTCGGCAGGTCGGTAGTCTCCGCAATCACCCAGACGCCGGCTTCCGGGCCCTTGGTACTCGCGACCACGCCGCCGATGTCGTTCGCGCTGATTTTCACGGACGCGCCCGGCTGCGCGCTCAGGCATGCTGCAAGAGCCGCCATCGAACACAGGAAAGTTCGCATCTGCCCTCCCTTAACTGGAGGCCAGTATATACCGAAGCTTTCAGTTGCGGTCGCGGTCGTTGGAGCGGAAGACGTAGGCCACGAATCCGGCCAGGATCAGGAACGGCGGGGCGCCCAGGATCACGATGCCCACGTTGAGCACGCGGGCGCGGGCGGCCTGCTGCGCGTGCGAGGTGCGGAAGCACATCACGCACTGCGCGGAAGCGGGGAGCGCGAGCGCGGTCCAGAGGGCCGGGATCAGCAGCAGGCGTCTCATGACGGAGGCCTCATGACGGGGATGCGGGTGGCATCGCCGAGGAAGATCAGCATCAGCAGGATGCAGAAGACCAGCATGGGGAAGAGCGTCAGGAAGAGGCTGAAGCGCTCGAATTTCAGGTGCATGAAGTAGGCGATGATCAAAGCCGCCTTGATGACGGAGAGGCCGACCAGGGCGGTGAGCATGATCATGGTCGGCACCTGCTCGTAGGCGAGAAGGACTTCGATGCCGGTCAGGACGAGGAGGGCGATCCAAACCTTGACGAAGGTCGGGATGCCGACTGACGGATGCTCGATGGTTTCAACGTGTGCGCTCATGGTTGGCTCCTTATCCTACTCTTGCCGACATCAGGTAGACCAGCGGGAAGACGAACATCCAGACCAGGTCTACGAAGTGCCAGTAGAGGCCGGCGACCTCGACGTCCTCGGCCTTGAACTTGCCGCGCGCGACCGCCTGGCAGATGATGCCCAGGTAGAGGATGCCGATCACTACGTGGGTCATGTGCAGGCCGGTGATGGCGAAGAAGGTCGCGCCGAACAGCGGCACGCCCCAGGGGTTCTGGAACGGGGTGACGTGCTCTTCGTTGATGAGTTTCAGCCACTCGGTGAGGTGCAGGGCGACGAACGTACCGCCCGCGACCATGGTGGCGAGAATCCATTTCACGGTCGAGGCGCGATTGCCGACGTTCATGGAGTGCACCGCCATCACCATGGTGAGACTGCTGGTGAGCAGCGAGAAGGTCATCACGCTGGAGAAGATGATGGCCGGCGTGAACTCGAACGGCTTCGGCCAATCGGGATTGGCCACGCGGCTGTACGTATAGGCGAAGAGCAGCGCCGAAAACGTGAGCGCGTCGGAGATGATGAACAGCCACATTCCGAACTTCTTCGAGTTGGCCGCGTACGGCGACTGCCCGCCTTCCCATACCGAGGCGGTTGCAGCAGCAGTGGCTTGAGACGACATCCGTTACCCCCAAACGTAGAATAGGACCATCAGGTACAGCCAAAGACCGTCGAGAAAATGCCAGAAGATCGCGCTGATGTCGATGGCCGTGCGCTTGGCAGGCCCCAGCCGCAGGCGCAGCGCCTGAACGTCGACATACAGCAGCGCGCACAAGCCTCCCAAGAGGTGGAAGGCATGGCACGCGGTCAGCACGTAAAAGAACGAACTACTCGGATTGGTGGAGATGAATACCCCGGCGTCTTTCAATTGAAGCCAGGCTATGGTCTGGCCGCCGAGGAACAGGAAGCCCAGCACGGTGCCGGTGGTCCACCAGGTATTGAATCGTTCGCGGGCGCCAGCTTTCAGGGCGCGGCGGGCCATATCCAGCGCCGCGCTCGAAAGCAGCAGAACGGCGGTGTTAAGGAAGAGGATGGGCGGCTTTGGCGTGCTCGCCCAATCGTCGCTGAGACCCCGGCGCACCACCATGGCGCTGGTGAAGGCCGCGAACACCATGGTGCTGGCGGCCAGCAGAACCCAGAGACCGGTGAATGAGGCGCGCCGGGACGAGCCGCGCCCTTCATTACCTCCGTCGCCGTCTCCCCAGCCGCCTTCGATGGGCGGAGGCGGAGGACCTTGAATCGATTCGTGAGTGAGTGACCCAGCCATACCCATAGGGACGTACACTATCCTTCCGCGGGAACGGGGTTGGGAGCATCGGTCTGCATGATAAAGTCTCGTTCCACACCGGGGACGCTGTACTCATACGGACCGTGGTAGACCACGGGGTGCACGCCGGCGAAATTGTCGAAGGGTGGAGGCGAAGGGATGGTCCACTCTAGAGAAGTGGCGTTCCACGGATTCACCGGGGCCTTCGGACCTTTCCGGATGCTCCAGAACAGGTTGACGACGAAGATGATCTGCGCGGCCACGGTGACGTATGCGCAGTAGGTCATGAACTGGTGAACCGGAATCACGCCGGCCAGGTATTCGACGTTGGAGAAATCCGAGTAGCGGCGTGGATTGCCGACGATGCCGACGTAATGCATGGGTGTGAAAATTCCGTAGACGCCGAGGAAGGTCAGGTAGAAGTGGATCTTGCCCAGGGTCTCGTTCATCATGCGCCCGAACATCTTGGGGAACCAGTAGAAGGTGCCGGCGAACATGCCGAAGATGGCCGCGACGCCCATGATCATGTGGAAGTGGCCCACGACGAAGTAGGTGTCGTGGAAGTAGAGATCGAGCGCCGGCTGGCCGAGGAAGATGCCGCTCAATCCGCCGCTGATGAAGAGCGAGACGAAGCCGAGCGCGAACATCATGGCGGTGGTGAAGTGGATCTTGCCGCCCCACAGCGTGCCGATCCAGTTGAAGGTCTTGATCGCGCTGGGCACGCCGATGCACATGGTGAGCACGGAGAACGCCATGGCGGAGTACGGGTTCATGCCGCTCATGAACATGTGATGACCCCAGACCAGGAAGCCGAGGAACCCGATGGCGAGCACGGCGTAAACCATGGCTTTGTAGCCGAAGATCGGCTTGCGGGCGAACGTGGCCAGAAGGTGCGAGGTAACGCCCATGCCGGGGAGGATCGCGATGTACACTTCGGGGTGTCCGAAGAACCAGAAGAGGTGCTGCCAGAGCAGCGGCGATCCGCCTTTGTGATTGGCGATGATCTGGTCGCTGATGAAAAGGCCGGAGGGGAGGAAAAAGCTCGAGCCGGCCACGCGGTCGAGGATGAGCAGGACGCCGGCGGCGAGCAGAACGGCGAATCCCAGCAGGCCCAGGATCGCGGTCACCAGCCAGGTCCAGCAGGTGAGCGGCATGCGCATCAGCTTCATACCCTTGCAGCGGAGGTCGACCGTGGTGGCGATGAAGTTGATGGCGCCCATGAGGGATGCGCCACAGAAGATGGCGATGCTGATGATCCAGAGCGTCTGGCCCATGCCTTCACCGGGGCCGGTGATGCGGCCGGCGCCGGAGAGCGGCGGATAGGCGGTCCATCCGGCTAGCGGCGCGCCGCCCTGCACGAAGAACGCGGAGACCATGACCACGAGGGCGAGGAAGGTGGTCCAGAACGACATCATGTTCAGCACGGGGAACGCCATATCCTCGGCGCCGATCTGGATAGGCAGGAAGTAATTGCCGAACCCGCTCTGCGGCACGGTGGTGAGCACGAAAAACACCATGATGGTTCCGTGCATGGTCATGAGCGAGAGATAGAGCTCCGGAGTCATGATGCCGCCAGCCGCGGCGGTGGGCCAGAGCTTCGCGAACCACGAAACCTTGGCCTCAGGATTCACCATGTGAAAGCGCATCAGCAGCGACAGCGACATTCCCAGGAAGACACTGAACAGCCCCAGGAAGTAATATTGGATGCCGATCACCTTGTGATCCAGGCTGAACACGTACTTTCGCCAAAAGCCGGAAGGCGCGTGGTGCGCCGACGCATGGGCCGGAGCGGACATTAGTTTCTCCTAAGACCTGATCTCATTTATTTGCTAGCTGCTGCTGCTTCCACTTTTCGAAATCATCAGGGCTCATCACCTGCATGGTGGTGCGCATCTGGTAGTGGCCGAGCCCGCAGAGCTCGGAGCAGGGGACTTCATATACGCCGATCTTGTCGGCCTGGAACGAGAGGGGGATTTCCATGCCGGGGACGATATCCTGCTTCATGCGGAGCTCGCGGACGAAGAAATTGTGGATGACGTCGCGGGAGTGCAGGATCAGCTTGATCGGCTTGCCGGCGGGGATTTTGAGGGAGGCGCTGACGATGTCGTCTTTGCCGGCGGGGTCTTTGTCGTCGATGCCGAAGGGATTGCCTCCGGCGTCGTTGATGAACTTGAGTTCGGTACGGCCGAACTTGCCGTCTGGGCCCGCGTAGCGGAAACTCCAGGCGAACTGCTTACCTAGCACTTCGACGGGGATGGCATCGGCGGGAGGCTCATCGAAGTGGACGCCGGCCCAGATCTTGGTGCCCATCAGGACCAGGCCGAGAAACAGAACGGCAGTGGCGCTGGTCCAGAGAGTTTCCAACTTGTTGTTTCCGTGGGAGTGACTGGCGCGTCCGCCGTCGTCCCGGTACCGGAAAATGACCCAGCCGAGCGCGAACTGGGCCAGAATAAATATGACCCCGGTGACTACCAGGGTCCGAGTAAACTGCTCATCGTAGGCGATGCCGTGCTGGTTGATCGGAAGTGGAAACCACCACGTTTTCGCCGCAAAAAAGTACGCGATAACTACCGTCAGTATCCAAACGACGGGAGCGAGAAGCATCCAAGCCCTCCCTTACCGGGTCTCATATCCCTCGACTCTGCTGAGAGTGGCCAAGAAATATCACACCGTGAGGACTATGTGCAAGTCCGGTTTGGAGAGAGGATTGTCGGCCGGGACTTGACTGATTTCGCCCGGAGGCACGGGGTTGCGGGCTCATGCCCCCGGGACGAAATACAGGCAGGAGGAGGAGTACTGCGGATTACGAAACGGTCTTCAGCTTGTAGGAGCCGCCGGTGTGTTCGAACACGAGCTTCACGCGGCCTTCGACACGGGCGGCGGCGTTGCCGAGGACCTGAACGCGCTGGCCGGTTTTGAGGTTGGTCAGGAAAGTGAGGTCGGTGCCGTAGGTCTTGTCGATGCGGTATTCACCGGCGGGCAGCGCCACTTTCGAAACGTTGAACGCGAACGGAATGGAAATGTTTTCACTGCGGACGGAAGCGGCGTTGAGAGAGCTGGCGGTAAACAGGGCGGCAATGCCGACACCTGTAGCAATCGTGCGAAATACATTCTTCATTTTTTTTCTCCTGTCGGTCTGTTCGAGGCGGAATCAACCGCTACATCGGAACGCGCAATTCGTTTCCGAATCGGCTCAGCTTTTGTGCCGGGCTCAGTATCGGTTCTTAATGCTTCATACGAACGAGGACGAAAAAGGTTCGCACTTATTTCAGCGCGACGATCGGATTTACACGCGTCGCGCGCCGCGCGGGGATATACGTGGCGGCGGCTGCAATCAGGATGAGGAGTAAAGGGCCTGTAATATATGTAAATGGATCGGTAACGCTGATGAGGTAAAGCAGCGCGGACATCAGGCGCGTGAGCGCGAAAGCCGCGATTAACCCGAGCGCGACGCCGGCGCACGCGGCGAACAGGCCCTGGCGGAACACAAGCTGAAGAATATCGCTACGGCCCGCGCCAAGCGCGATGCGGATTCCCACCTCATGCGTACGTTCGGTCACCTGGTAAGCGATGACGCCGTAGATGCCTGCCATGGCGAGCACCAGCGCCGCCGCGGCGAGTCCGCCGAGCAGGAACGTAGTGAAGCGCGGCTGCGCGGCGCTTTCCTCGAGAATCTCCTGCATGCTGCGCACTTTGGTGACCGGCTGATCCCTGTCGACTGCGAGCACCCGGGCGCGGACGGCGGAGGCGATGGATTGCGGCTCGCCCTGCGTGCGGATCACAAGTTGAACGCTGGCCCATGGCAACTGTTTCCAGGGCACGAAGAATTCGGGTTGCACGTCGGAGGACACGCTGATATTGCGAACGTCGCCGAGCACGCCGACAATCTCGGCGGGCGCGGTCTGGCGGCCAATCAGAATATGTTTGCCGAGGGCATCTTCGTGCGGCCAATAGCGGCGCGCAAGGGTCTGGTTGACCATGGCGACGCGCGGCGCGGCGGCATCGTCGTGTTCTGTGAACTCGCGGCCGCGCGCGAGCGGGATGCGCATGGCGGACGCATATCCGGCGCTCACCATCTGGACGTTGAACAGCGGGCGCTCCGCGATCGGAACCACGGGCTGACCCTCGGGCAGGGCGGGCGTGAAGCGCGTGGGATTTACAGGCAACGCCGAGGCCACGGCCGCGGCACGCACGCCCGGAAGCGGCCGGACCTGGCGAAGAAGCTCGTCGGTGAAACCGACAAACTGCGCGGCGTTCGCGTATCGCGAGGGCGGCAGCGTGATCGCCATCGTCAGCAGATGGCTCGGGTCGAAACCTGGACCGGTCTCGCGCAGTTGGAGGAAGTTGCGGACCAGCAGGCCCGCGCCGATCAGCAGGACGGTGGAGAGCGCCACCTGGGGGATAACGAGGATCGTGCGTAGAGCGTGGTGGCGGCGCCCGCC
Organism: Candidatus Acidiferrales bacterium; assembly: GCA_035499435.1. Lineage (GTDB taxonomy): Bacteria > Acidobacteriota > Terriglobia > Bryobacterales > Bryobacteraceae > Solibacter. The sequence continues at coordinate 17,027 of DATJYW010000063.1, forward strand.
GGTGGTGCCGCGGCCCTCGGAGCGTAAAGCAGTCTCCAGATCGGGACGCGAAACCTGGATGGCGGGAAGCAATCCGAAGATCACTCCCGCGATCACGGACGCGGCGGCAGTGAACGCGAGCACGCGCGCGTCGACCCCGATCTCGGCCGCGCGCGGCAGCGTGCCTTCCGCGAGCGATGCCAGGGCGTGGGTCCCCCATCGGCTGATCAGGAGTCCGAGCGCTCCGCCGACGCCCGCCAGGAGCAGGCTTTCGGCGAGCAACTGGCGGATGATGTTGCCGCGCGTGGCGCCGATCGCCATGCGGATCGCGATCTCGCGGTTGCGGCCGAAAGCGCGGGAGAGCAGCAGGCTGGCGAGGTTGGCGCAGGCAATCAGCAGCACCAGAGACACCGCGCCGAACAACACCAGCACGGCGGGCTTCACGGAGGCGACCATTTCATCGCGCAAGATTCCGGCGTGGACCATCAGCCCTGGCGTGGCATCGGGCAGTTTGGGATTTTCGCGACGGTAGCCGATTGCCAGCGCGTTCAACTCGGATTGCGCGGCGGAGAGCCTGACGCCGGGAGCCAGGCGGGCAATGTAGTCGAGGAAACCGACGCCGCTTGCCACCTGCTGGCGTGTGACGGCGTTGAGCTCGAAGACCCGGGGCGCGTAGAGGTCGACCTTGCCCAGCAGGGCGAAGCCGAAGTCCGGCGCGAGCACGCCGATGATGCTGTAGTCTTTGCCGTCAAGGGTCAGCACGCGGCTCAGGATCTTCGGATCGAGGGCGAAGCGGCGTTGCCAGAGCGAGTCGCTGATGAGCACCACGTTGTCGCCGCCGGGTCGGTCCTCCTGGGGGCGGAAGGCGCGGCCGAGAGCGGGGGAGACGCCGAGAATCTCGAAGAAATTCGACGACACGCGGGCGGAGGCGAGTTGTTCGGGGTAGCCCTGGCCGGTCAGGTTGAAAGTTTCGTTGCAGAAGGCGGAGATGGCGGAGAAGGAGCGGGCGTTTTGGGAGATCTGCTCGAACCGGGGATAGGTGAGGGGGCCGCGGCCTGCTTCTCCCTGACGGCGGACATCCATGACGACCAGGCGATCGGGATCTCTGAAAGCGAGCGGCCGGAGCAGGAGCGCGTTAGTGACGCTGAAGATCGATGTGTTGGCGCCGATTCCGATGGCCAGCGTGAACACCGCGACGGCGCTGAAGCCTGGCGATTTGGCGAGGAGGCGCAGCGCAAGCCGGAGGTGGCGGGGCATATCCGCACGGTATCATGTGGGCCCCCGGGCCAAGGGCTAAGGGTAATAGAACGCCAAATGCGTGCGGCCGATGCGGGCTAGCGGAGTCCGGCCGCTGGCCCACCCGGGATGATCATAGACCTTCAGGCCGCTCAGGCTGACGATGTTCCAACCGGGCAACGGATGATACCAGTTGGTCGGCGTCACCTCGGGGAACTCGCGGCCGGCATCGAGGTAGCTGGTGCAGTAGGGCGTGAAAGCGACGCGCTTGACGCCGCGGCGCTCGAGGAACGCCGCTACCAGCTTCATATCCTGACCCCAATCGAGATCGGACTCGGCGACGAAATTCTCGGGATGATCGCCGGCGATTTCGTTGGTGTAGGCGAGATAGTCCGGGTGCGCACGGGCTCCGGAAATGGCTTGCCAGGCACACAGGGCGAAGATTACGAGGGTACGAAAAGGCGATCGTTCGCGCATCAGGTCGGCGGCGGCCACGGCGCAGATCACGGCCAAGCCGCCGTAGATGGGCAGGACGTGGCGCACGCCGATGTTGATGCGGCCCATCATGGCGACGAGCAGGATGCCCGCGGCGAAGCACGCGCCGGCATCGACCGGCAGATGCCTGCGCCGCGATCGAACCAGCGCCCATGCCAGGAGCAGGAGCAGGGCCAGGGGGGTCTTGATCCCAAGTACAACTGGAAAGAAATACCAGACGCCGGTGCGATGGCGCGCGCCAAGCACGTAGGAGTCGTGCCCGGCTGCGTTGTGTTGCAAGAGCTGGCGAATGCCGGTGAACAGATCGGGGGCGGGAATACGGTCAAACGAGAACCGGTACCCGGCCCAGATCACGAGCAGGCCGATGGCTGCGGCGGCTATGAGCGGGCCGAGATGACGGCGAATGGAGGAAAGCGAGGGATGCCGCCAGATCAACAGTAGCAGCCATGCCGCGGGCAGGTAGGCAAGCAGCGAGAACTTGGCTAGCGCGGCGAGGCCCAGCATGACACCGAAGCCGATGGTGCGCACGCGGACCGGACGCTCGGACCACCACAACGACGCGTAGAAGGTGGCGATTCCGAACGCAGTGGCCGCCATGTCGGTGGTCACCAGGCCGGCATGCGCGAGGACCGGTGGAATCGTGGTGAAGAGGAAGACCGCGATCACCGCCGCGACCGGACCTCCGGCGCGGCGCGACCACAGGAACACCGCGAACGAGGCGATCCAGAACAGCGGGAGGATGCCCATGCGGGCGAGGGCCAGCGTGCGGTCGTAGTGGTCACCGCGGCCGAGCAGCGCGATGCCTTCGGCGTGAGATCCGGGCGCGTCCACGTAGCGTGCGCCATCGAGATAAGGACCGATGATGGCCAGCACGCGGGCGATCGGAGGATGCGATGGGTCCCAGGTGTACTCGCCGCGCAGCCATTGCATGCCGGCGCCGAAGTGCTCGGGCTCGTCCATGGTGTGGCTGAGGACCGTGTAAGTAGAAACGATGCGGGCCGAGGCGATGAGGACAAGGAGAAAAGCCAGAATGGCGTGGGCGCGCGTGGCCATCAGCCTTTGCGGCCGGCCGGCGACGCGGCCCGGGCGAGGCGCATGGCGTTCTCGATCAGTTTCATGCCGCGATCGCCTTCGGCGGTGAGAATCGATTCGGGATGAAACTGCACGGCCTCGATGGGCAGCTCGCGATGCCGCACTCCCATGATGACGCCGTCGGCCGTTTCCGCAGTGACTTCCAGACACGACGGAAAAGTCTCGCGCCGCGCGAAGAGCGAATGGTAGCGACCCACCTGGAACTCATCTGGCAGCCCTTCAAAGACGCCGACGCCGCGATGCCGCACCGTGGAGGGTTTGCCGTGCATCGGGTAATCGAGCACGCCAAGCTCGCCGCCGAACGCTTCCACGATGCCCTGCAGGCCCAAGCAGACGCCGAATACCGGGACACCGAGCCGCACCGCGGACTGCACCAACTGCGGAACGCCGAAATCCTCGGGCCGGCCGGGACCGGGCGAGATGAGGATGAGGCTGGGACGAACCTGTTCGATCAGCTCCGGCGGGAAACCCGCGCGGTAGGTCACGACCTCTGCACCTGTTTGGCGCGCGTAGTTGGCCAGGGTGTGGATGAAGCAATCGTCGTTGTCCACCAGCAGCAGCTTGGCGCCCGCCCCGGCTGCGTCCCGATCGGTGGAGGACTGGCCCGGAATCTCGCCTGCGCCCAGCGTGCGGAAGAAGCCGGTGGCCTTAAGGCGAGTCTCGCGCTCCTCCATGGCGGGCACCGAGTCGTAGAGCAGCGTGGCACCCACGGGGTAGCGCGCGATGCCGTCGCGCAGGTAGGTGGTGCGAATCAGGATGCCGGTGTTGATGTCGCCGCCAAGGGAGATCATGCCGACCGCGCCGCCGTACCAGCCGCGCGCGTCCTTCTCAATTGACTCGACAGCCTGCGCGGCGGCCTTTTTCGGGGCGCCGATCACGGTGACCGCCCACATGTGGCTGAGGAAGGCATCGAGGGCATCGAAGCCCTCCTGCAGGATTCCTTCGACGTGGTCCACGGTATGGAACACGCCCGCGTAGGATTCGATCAGCCGGCGGCCGATCACCTTGACGCTGCCGGGCTCGCAGACGCGCGATTTATCGTTGCGGTCGACGTCGGTGCACATGGTGAGCTCGCTCTCTTCCTTGGTGGAATCGAGCAGGGCGCGGATGTTGTCGGCATCGCGGAGCGGGTCGCCGGTGCGCTGCGCGGTGCCGGAAATGGGGCAGGTTTCGACGCGAGTGCCTTCCACGCGAACGAACATTTCCGGCGAGGCTCCCACGAGCTGCTCTTCGCCGAGCTGAAGCAGGAATTCGTAGGGGCTGGGGCTGGCCGCCTGCACGCGCCCGAAGAGCTCGCTGGCCTTGCCGGAGAACGGCGTGCGGAAGGTCTGGCGTAGCACGACCTCATAGTAGTCGCCGCGGCGCATGCCTTCGCGCACCTTGTCCACGTTGGCCATGTACTCTTCGGGCGTGTGGTCGCTCTCGATCGGGCCGGCGGCACGGCGCGGCGGGCGCGATATGACTTCGCCATCGCGCTTCAGGTCCGCGGTGGCAATCTCCTCGCGCGTGAAATCGTAGCGGTAACGCTCCACCTGCTCCTTCTTGCGGTCCATGAACCAGATGTCGTCGCAGAGGAAGAGGTGGAGGTCTTTGCGGCCGTCGCGCGGGAGCTTCTTTTCGATGGGCTCGAACTGAAAGAGGAGGTCGTAGCCGAATGCGCCGACGAGGCCAAGGCGCGATTCCTCCTCGCCGCGGAACTCCTCGATGAGCGCGCGCAGGACGGAGAAGGCCGAGGGCTGCTTCGAGCGCTGCTCTTCGGCAAAGAGCGCGGGCAGGGGCTTGAGGCGGCCGGCCAACATTTCGCCTTCGAATCCGAATTGCTCCCAGTGAGGGTGCGAGGCGAGCACCGGATGCAGGATGCGCGCGATCCGCCGGCCGCGCTCGTTGAGCGCGCGCAGTTCGACGCGGCGGTCGTAAGAGACGATTTCGAGCGGCGGGCAGGTGGAGGCGATGTCCCAGCGCGAGTACCTTCCGGGATACTCGTATCCCGAGGAAAGGTAGATCCCACGATGCCGATCCAGGTCGCGGAGGATGTGTTTCAGGCCTTTGCGGAAATTGGCCTTGGAAACGCTGCGGGTGACCTGAATCCCGTGGGGAGTCGTGTAGCGGTAGTCGCGCATAAGCTGTGCCCCTTGGGAAATCTCAGAATACCATGCGCTCGAGAATCGTCTCCGGCATGCGGGCTGCGGCCTTCAGATCGTGGCCGGCGCCTTGTACCGCGAGAAGATCGGTCTTCGCCGGAATCAGGCGCAGCGCCTCGCGCAATTCTTCGAGCGTGCCGAAAGGATCGCGCGCGCCGTGCACGAAGAGGGCCGGCGTTTGCAGTTGCGGAAAGAAAGCGGTGCGCAGTTGTTGAGGCTTGTCCGGGGGGTGCAGTGGGTAGGAGAGCAGCAGGAGGCCGTCCGCCATCCTCGGATTCTCCGCCGCGGCCATGGCGGTCTGCCGACCGCCGTAGGAATGGCCGCCGGCGATGATCCGGCCCTTGGCCATGGAACGCAGGGCATCGATGGCGCGCAGCACGCCCTCGCGATCGCTGGCCTGGGCGGCGGGCGGCGGTGGTGTTTTGCGTCCGGAGACCCGGAATGGCAGATCGTAGCGCAGCACCAGGAATCCGGTGGCAGCAAATGTTCCGGCCAGAGCCACCAACAGCGGAGCATTGGCGTTTGACCCGGCACCGTGCGTCAAGACGATGGCATTGCCGTTCGGCGCCTCGGGCCGGTGCAGAAATCCCCGGACTCCCGAGGTCGCGAACGGCTCCACGGGCTACGCTTCTTTCTTCTTCAGGAGGTGGTCGTTTTCCTCGATGAACTGGCGGATCTCGTCGGCCATGCCCAGCAGTTTTTCCCACTGCTCGCGGTACAGGGTCACCGGGAAGCGTCCCATCCCGTAGACTGAAAGTGCGCCTTTCTCGCTCACTTTCAGCGACAACTGTCCGCGTGCGGGCTTCTTCAATCGCTCATTTTCGGCGCGCAGGCGCTCGATTTCCGCTTGCATCTCTTCTTCAGTTGGCATGGGCTTCAGATTCTGTAATACCACAACCGCGCGTGATACGCTGAAAGATCCCTCCTATGAGCGACCTGCAGGCGATCTTCTTCGATTTTGACGGGGTGCTGCTGGATACGGAGCCGGTGCACTGGGCCTCGTGGGCGCAAATGCTGGCGACCGAGGGCATCACGCTCACCTGGGAGTATTATCGCGACTACTGCATCGGCATCGACGACCGCGACATGCTGCGCGCACTGGCGCGGCAGGCGGATCCGCCGCGCGATTGGGAAAGCCTCTGGGTCCTGTACCCGGCGAAGAAGAAACTCTTTCAGGAGCGGATGAAGTCGCCGCCGTTCGAGCGGGCCCTGGTGGAGCTGCTGCCCACCTTGCACGACGAGTACCGGACCGCGGTGGTAAGTTCGAGCTCCGCTTCCGAGATCGAGCCGCTGCTGATCTCGGGAGGAATCCGCGGACACTTCGATACCATCGTCGGCGGCGAAATGGTGAAGCGCCATAAGCCGGCTCCCGAGCCGTACCTGCTGGCGGCAGAGCGGTTGGCGGTGGATCGCGCATTGGTGCTGGAGGATTCCGCGGCGGGTATCGCCAGCGGGAAGGCCGCTGGATTCGAGGTGATTCCGGTGAAGCATCCATCGGAAGTGCCGGGGCTGCTGCGGGTACGGCTGAACGGGCAACCTGCCCGAACGGGTGGTGTCAAATGATGGGCCACCATGTACATTCAAGTAGAGGGGGTCGAGTGGCTCCAGGGAAACCCAAGGGTAAAACCAGCGACCACTTGAAGAGCGCCTGGCCTCTGCTGAGGGAGCTGATCCGTCCTCGCAGAGGCAAGATCGCCTTCGGCTTTCTGCTGATGGGCATCAACAAGCTTTGTGGGCTGGTGCTTCCCGGCTCCACAAAATTCCTGATCGACAACGTCATCAACAAACACCAGGTGGAGTTGCTGACGCCCCTGGTGGGCGCGGTGTTTGCGGCGACGCTCATCCAGGGCGTCACCTCGTACTCGCTGACGCAATTGCTTTCGAAGGAAGGCCAGCGCCTGATCGCAGAACTGCGGCGCAAGGTGCAGGAGCACGTGGGCCGGCTCCCGGTGGCCTACTACGACGCCAACAAGAGCGGCGCTCTGGTCTCGCGCATCATGAGCGATGTGGAGGGCGTGCGCAACCTGATCGGCACCGGACTGGTGGATTTCCTGGGCGGCATCATCACAGCACTGCTGACGCTGTTCATCCTGCTGAAGCTGAGCGCGCTGCTCACCGGGATCGCACTCTTCTTCGTGGTGGTTTTCGGGCTTGGGCTGAGCCAGGCATTCACCAAGATCCGACCGATCTTCCGCGAACGGGGCAAGATCAACGCGGAGGTCACGGGCCGCCTGACGGAATCGCTGGCCGGGGTCCGCGTGGTGAAGGGCTATCACGCCGAGGCTTCGGAGGCCCGGGTATTTTCGGCCGGGGTTCAGCGGCTGCTGGATAACGTGATGCGGTCGCTCACCGCGATTTCGCTGATGAGCCTTTCGGCGACGGTGCTGATGGGCGTGGTGGGCGGCACGGTCATGTACGTAGGCGCACGGCAGGTGCTGTCGCGTCCGCCGGTTATGACAGTCGGCGACCTCTTCTCGTTCACCGCGTATCTCGCATTCCTGGTTGCTCCGATGTTTCAGCTAGTCGGGATCGGCACGCAGTTGACCGAAGCCGTGGCGGGCCTGGACCGTACGCAGGAAGTGCTGCACGAAAAGCCGGAGGATGAGGAACCATCGCGCACCCGCCAGATCGGCGCGGCGCAAGGCTACGTCTCATTTGAGGATGTCACCTTCGAGTACGATGCCGGCAAGACGGTGCTATACGGCGTTAGCTTTCGATCCGAGCCGGGCACGGTGACTGCGCTGGTGGGGCCTTCCGGATCGGGCAAATCCACCATCATCAGCCTGGTTGCGGCGTTCCATCAGCCATCCACCGGAAAAATCCTGGTGGACGGCACCGATCTTTCGACCGTCAAGCTCGACTCGTTCCGATCGCAACTCGGCGTTGTGCTGCAGGACACGTTTCTATTCGATGGCACGATCAAAGAGAACATCGCTTTCGCTCGTCCCGGCGCGAACGACGACGAGATCCTGTCGGCATGCCGGATTGCGCGAGTCGATGAGTTCGCCGAGCGCTTCGAAAAGAAATACGACACGGTGGTGGGCGAGCGCGGAGTGAAGCTGAGCGGAGGCCAGCGGCAGCGGGTCTCGATTGCGCGAGCCATTCTGGCCGATCCGCGGATCTTAATTCTCGATGAGGCAACGAGCAGCCTCGATTCGGAGAGCGAAGCGGCGATCCAGGAGGGCCTCGCCTACCTGATGAAGGGCCGCACCACGTTCGTGATCGCGCACCGGCTGAGCACCATCCGGCGCGCGGATCAGATTCTCGTGGTCGAAGACGGCCGGATCGTCGAGCGCGGCACACACGAGTCGCTCTACGACCTGCACGGCCGGTATTACGACCTGTACACGCGGCAGCACGGCATCGACGCGAACCTGTTCCTCGCACCCGGCGAAGGCGACAAGGTGCCCGAGTTAGAGGTGCGCGCCGGTGTGCGCGGCGTTGCCGCACCCACCGCGGCATCGTTGTTCGGGGGCGGCACAGTTTAATCGACCATCAACGGAGGGAAATCATGGCAAAGATGCGAGCGGTGCAGGTCCCCCGTGCGGGCGGACCTCTGGAGATCGTGGAGCGCGAGATTCCGGCGCCTGTGGCTGGATCGGTACGAATCAAGGTAGAAGCCTGTGGCATTTGTCACAGCGACTCCGTGACGAAAGACGGCGCCTTTCCCGGAATATCGTATCCGCGAGTGCCGGGGCATGAAGTGGTGGGAGTGATCGATGCGGCGGGCCCGGGAGTGCAGGGATGGAAGGCGGGGCAACGGGTGGGAGTCGGGTGGCACGGCGGGCAGTGCGGCTACTGCAACAATTGCCGCCGCGGAGATTTCTTTGCGTGCCAGACGGCGACGCTGGTGACCGGCATCACATCCGACGGCGGCTACGCCGAGTACCTGGTGGCGCCGGCGAGCGCGCTGGCGGCGGTGCCGGATGAGCTTTCCTCCACGGAGGCTGCGCCGCTGATGTGCGCCGGGGTCACTACGTTCAACGCGCTGCGCAACAGTGGAGCGGGGCCCGGCGAGCTGGTGGCGGTGCTGGGTCTCGGCGGGCTGGGCCACCTGGGCGTGCAGTATGCGGCGAAGATGGGATACCGGACGGTGGGTATTGCACGAGGCGCCGACAAGGAGCCGCTCGCGCGACAACTCGGCGCCCGGCACTACATCGACAGCCAGAATCAGGATCCCGCGGAGGAGCTTCAAAAGCTGGGCGGCGCCAAGGTGGTGGTGGCAACGGTCACGAACGGGGACGCGATGGCGGCGGCGGTCGGCGGCCTGGCGGCGAACGGAACGTTGATGGTGCTTGGCGGCGCAGGACCGATGACGGTTTCGCCGCTGTTTCTACTGCTGGGAAAACGGTCGGTCAAGGGCTGGTATTCGGGCACGTCGATCGATTCGCAGGACACGCTCGATTTCAGCGTGCTGACTGGAGTACGGTCCATGAACGAGAGCTATCCGCTGGATCGGGTCAGCGAGGCGTACGACCGGATGGCGAGCGGGAAGGCGCGGTTCCGGGTAGTGCTGACGATGGGGCAGTAGAAACCCGCAGCGACGCCGGCGCGCGGATCGCGAATCCTCCGCCCCATTCGAGCGGCTCCTCGATCTCAGCGCCGGTGAAGTGCTTGATGAACGCCGCGGTCGCCAGCGCCGCGGCCGCGCGAACCAGCGGGGCACCGATGCACGCGTGAGGACCGGCGCCGAATGCCACGTGCCGCTGAGGGTTGCGCCGCAGATCCAGCCTGTCCGGATCGGGGAACTGGTCCGGATCGCGGTTGGCGGAGGCCAGCATCAGCGCCACGCGGTCGCCGGATTTGATCTGCGCGCCGCAGAATTCCAGGTCCTCGGTTGCGCGCCGGAGTTGCGCCCGCGCCGGCCCGGCAAAGCGCAGGAGCTCTTCGATGGCGGCGGGCATCAGCTCGGGCGAATCGCGCAGCATCTGCATCTGTTCGGGATTGCGCAGCAGCGCCAGCCAGGCGTTCGCCAGAAAACAGGGCAGCGTTTGCGACAGTGCAACGAAACCCTGGACATGAAACGCGGCATGCTTTGCTTCAACTAGCGCCGCAAGCTCGCGCGTAGCTTGATCGGCGCGATTCAGCCCGGCGGCGGCGGCAAAAACCTCGGCGGCAAGAGCCAGCGCGCGATCCGGATCGCCGTGGACGGGAAACAGGAGCATCGCGGCTTGCTCCGACCA
>DATJYW010000064.1:0-4664 GCA_035499435.1 Candidatus Acidiferrales bacterium
GCCAACTACGACTACCTGGTCCGCTGGGTACACAACCCGCGCCAGCGCTCCGCGCCCTACTGCACATACGAAAAGAAGGACCTCACCGCCGAAGACTATCAGCGCCACAATCTCCCCTATGTCTTCGACCTCGAGCACAGCAAGTGCCCCAACGACGGCCACGAGCTCCAGGTGCAGCAGATGACCCCTATGCCGAGTCTGCGGCTCACCGAAGACGAAGCCCGCGATATCGCCAGCTACCTGATGACCCGCAAGCGCGACGGCTTCACCTACGCCAACGCCGATTACATGGACGACCCGGCCCTCAAGAACCAGGGCCTCGCGCTCGTCCGCAACTACGGCTGCGCCGCCTGCCACGAGATCGCAGGCCTGGAAGAAGAGCAGCGCATCGGCACGGAGCTCACCAAGGAAGGCTCCAAGCCCATCGAGCGCCTCGATTTCGCGCTCCTCGGTCACGAAGCCGAGCGCGAAGGCTGGCTGACCCACAAGGGCTTCTTCGAGCACAAGCTCGCCGACCCCGCTGTCTACGACAAGGGCAAAGAGAAGGCCAAGCAGGACCGGCTCAAAATGCCGAACTTCAACCTCTCCAAGCCCGAGATCGACGCCGTCACCACCTTCCTCGAAGGCTCCGTCGACGCCACCGTCCCGGCGCGCTACTTCTACAACCCCGTCGGCCAGCAGCAGGACGTGATCGAGGGCTGGTGGGTCATCCGCAAATACAACTGCATGGGCTGCCACAAGGTTCACGTCAGCCAACTGACCACCTTCGACACCATGACCCGCTACCAGGATCCGGATTGGAAAGACCAGAAGCCCCCTACCCTCATCGGCGAGGGCGCGCGCGTCAACCCTGAGTGGCTGATGCGCTTCCTCAACAATCCGGCGCTCAGCGAAACCGATACCAACCGCGACGGCGTCCGCCAGTACCTCAAGGCGCGCATGCCCACCTTCAGCTTCTCCGACGGCGAGATCCGCAAGATCGTTCGCTTCTTCGAAGCGCTCTCCTATCAGGCCCAGCCGTTCATCGCCGAGAAGCTCGATCCGCTCAGCGAGCAGGAACGCACCATGGCCCGCCAGCTTTTCACTAGCGAGGGCGCGCCCTGCCTCAAGTGCCACATGACGGGCGACGCCAAGCACGACTCCAAGGCCACCGCGCCTAATTTCACGGTCGCTAAGGACCGCCTCAAACCCGGCTGGACCCGGCGCTGGATTCTCGATCCGGCATTGATGAGTCCCGGCACCGCGATGCCCAGCGGCCTTTTCCGCCACGAAGACACGCGCTATGTCTTCGCCGGCCCCACTCCCGCCAGTTTCAACGGCTATACCAAGGACCACGCCGATCTGCTGGTCCGATATATGTTCCAGTTCACCCCGGAAGAGCTGGGCAGGCTGCGCAGCAGCGCCGCCACCGGGAATTAGCGCCAAGTTCAATTAGAGGAGGCTCACAGAGCAATGCGAAAGATTTGGATCGGAACAGTACTTAGCTGTTCCCTGACCTTCATTGGTTGCGGCGGAGGAGAAAAGCCCGCCGAGACCGCGAAATCCGAGGCCACTGCGCCTGCCGGAGGGGGCGGCACCGCCACGCCCGACGAAGTCAATGGCGGAACCATCACAGGTAAGGTGGCCTTCACCGGCGACAAGCCGAAAATGGCTACCCTCGACATGTCGGCACAACCGAAGTGCGAGGCCGCACACAAAGGCGAGGTCGTAAAAAGCCAGGAAGTCGTAGTGAATTCCAACGGCACGCTCAAAAACGCATTCGTGTGGATCAAGTCCGGCCTGCCGGACAAGCAGTGGGCGATTCCTGCCAATGCCGTCTCACTCGATCAGCACGGCTGTATGTACGAGCCGCACGTCATCGGCATCGTCGCCGGCCAGAACATCGAGGTCAAGAACAGCGATCCCACCAACCACAACATCCATCCCATGCCGCAGGTCAACGCCGATTGGAACGAGTCCCAGTCGCCCGGCGAGCCGCCCAAGATGAAGACTTTCCCGCGCCAGGAAGTCATGATCCCCGTGAAGTGCAATGTGCACCCCTGGATGCGCTCCTATATCGGCGTGGTTTCTAGCCCGTTCTTCGCCGTGACCGGCGATGACGGAACGTTTACAATAAAAGGATTGCCCCCCGGGACCTACACCATCGAAGTCTGGCATGAAAAGTACGGCACTCAAGACCAGCAAGTCACGGTCGGAGCAAAAGAAAGCAAGACTGTTGATTTTTCCATTAAGGGATAAGAGGGATAGACAAATGGGGCGCGTTTTGGGAAGCGCGCCTCGCGTGTGATGCATCCAACATTTGTGGATTCTGTCTGGCTGCGCCGCTACGCTGCGCTCGTGGTGTGCTCCGCCTTCGCGCTCGTGGTAGCCGGAGGGCTGGTCACCAGCAATGACGCGGCGCTCGCTATCCCCGATTGGCCCCTCAACTGGGGTCGATTGATTCCTCCCCTGGAAGCAAATATTCGCTACGAATTCGCACACCGCGTGTTGGCGCTGATAACCGCATTACTCACGGCCGGCCTTGCGGTGAAGCTCCGCACCAGGCTCGCGTGGACGGCACTCGCGGCAGTCCTCGTGCAAGCTGGTCTTGGCGGAGTTCTTGTGAAGTATATCGACCCGGCGTGGGCAGCCGTGGTCCACGCAGCCTTGGCGCAGCTATTCTTCGGGATTACGGTGGCGCTGGTTGGGCAGGTTTCCGACCTGCCCCGTGCCCCCGCCCCGTTCATAGCCGCGGTAGCCCTCTTCGCTCAAACCGTTCTGGGCGCGGCCGTCCGTCACCACATCGCCAGCCTTATTCCGCACATCTTCGGCGCCGTCGTCGCTACCATCCTGGTTATGTGGGCGGGCCTCTCCACTCTGATGACCCACATGGACCACCCCGCGCTTCGCCGTCCCGCGCTTGCGCTCCTCTCCCTGACGTTCTCTCAAGTCTTCCTCGGCATCGCGGCCTACATGGCGCGGGCCGCTACCGCCGATGCCCCGCAGCCCATGCCGCTGATGGTTTGGATCACGGTCGCGCACGTTGCCGTTGGTTCGCTCGCGTTCGGCGCCGCGGTCGTCCTCGCCGGGCAGTCCGCCCAACCCGCCTCCCTCCCGCAAAGGACGGCCGAAGCCTGATGCGCTCCTATATCGAACTCACCAAGCCGCGCATCACCTGGCTCATCCTGATGAGCACCGGCATCGGCTATTTCTTCGGCCTGTCTTCCCACGCGCTGCGCGACATCAACCTGCTCCTGCTCGTGCACACCATCATTGGCACCGCGCTCATCGCTTCCGGCACCGCCGCGCTCAATCAGTGGTACGAGCGCGAAGCCGACGTGAAGATGCGGCGCACAGCCGCTCGCCCGCTGCCCTCCGGCCGACTCGACGCCACGCGGGCCTTGCTCTTCGGCGCCGCTCTATCCGTTGCCGGTTTTCTCGAACTCTACCTCGGCGCCAACCCGCTTGCGGCCTGGATCGGCGCTTTCACCCTCGCCAGCTACCTGTTCCTGTACACGCCCCTCAAGAGCCGAACCTGGTGGAGCACCACCATCGGCGCCATCCCCGGCGCCATGCCGCCCATGATCGGTTACGCCGCGGCTGCCGGGGCCGTCACCCGTGAATCCTGGGTGCTCTTCGCGATCCTCTTCCTCTGGCAGTTCCCGCACTTCTACTCCATCGCCTGGATGTACAAGGAAGATTACGCCCGCGCCGGCATTCGCATGCTCCCTGTCGTCGAGCCCGACTGCCGGTCCACCGCCCGGCAGATCGTCCTTTACGGGATCGTCCTGATTCCGGTCAGCCTCGTTCCCGGTATCCTGGGAATGTCGGGACGCATCTACCTCGTAGGGGCTCTCCTGCTGGGGCTATGGTTCCTGTACTCCGGCGTGCGCGTGGCCCTCGAGCGCAGCTTGGTGCGCGCGCGGGGCGTTCTCATCACCAGCGTGTTGTACCTGCCGCTCATCTACGGGCTGATGCTCCTGGATAGGCCAGGTTTGTGATCGAAGTCCAAAACGTTACCCATCGATACGGCGACCGCACCGCGCTCTCGAATGTCAGCTTCGAGGTGAAAAACGGCGAGATCTTCGGCCTGCTCGGGCCGAACGGCGGCGGCAAGTCCACGTTGTTCCGGATTCTCTCGACCATGATGGTCCCCACCGAAGGCCGCGCCACAATCGCGGGCTTCGATGTCGCCCGCCAGGCCGCGCAGGTCCGCCGCCAGGTGGGCGTGGTCTTTCAGACTCAGAGCCTCGACAAGGCCCTCACGGTGGAAGAGAACCTCCGCGCCCAGGGCCACCTGCACGGCCTCAGCGGCGCCGTCCTGCGCGAGCGCATGGAAGCCGCCATGGACCGCCTCGGCCTCCTCGACCGCCGCCGTGATCTCGTGGATACGCTCTCCGGCGGCCTGAAACGCCGTGTCGAGATCGCCAAAGCCTTACTGCACCGCCCGCAAGTGCTGCTCATGGACGAGGCTTCTACCGGACTCGATCCCGCCGCCCGCCGCGACCTGTCGCGCCACGTCGAGAACCTCCGCGAAAAAGAGGGCGTCACCATCCTGCTCACCACCCATATTCTGGAAGAAGCCGACCGCTGCGATCGCCTGATCCTTCTACACCAGGGAAACATCGTGGCACAGGGCAGTCCCCGGGAACTGCGCTCGCGGATCGGCGGCGACGTCGTCGTGC
>DATJYW010000065.1:0-30548 GCA_035499435.1 Candidatus Acidiferrales bacterium
TCTCCGATACCGGGATGAATACGAGGCTTATCGCAATATCCCGATCTTCATGGTTTCTTCCATCGCGGAAAGCCCGGACGAGCGCTTCCCGATGTCGGCCGAAGTAGAAATGATTCGGCCGGACCGGTACCTCACCAAGCCGCTGAACATCCCCGAGTTCCTCCGCCTGCTGGACCAGACGGTCGGGACCAGGGGCGTCACCGCCTGAAGAGCTGCCGGGCAGGCGCCTGGTGAGAGCGAGCGGAGAAGAGACCAATGGGTGAGCCCACCGCGCCGGAACTGGTGGTCGTGATCGACGACGACTACGCGATTCGTCTCTCATGCGCGAAGATCCTGGCCAAGATGGGATTTCGCGCCGAGGCGTTTGAAGACGGCGCGCTCGGGCTCGACGGCGTTGCGCGACTGAAGCCCGACATGGTGATTGTGGATCTCAAGATGCCGGGCCTGAGCGGGATGGAAGTGATTCCCCGCGTTCACGAGATCGACCCCCGGACTGTCATTGTCGTGATCACGGGATACGCGACCATCGACACCGCCGTCCAGGCTATGAAATCCGGGGCTTACGATTTCCTGCCGAAACCGTTCTCTCCGGAAGAGCTGCGGCTGATCGTTAACCGCGGCCTGGAACGGCGCAGGCTGGCCATCGAGGCGGAGCGCCACGAAATCGAGCAAACCATGCTCAAACGGCGCTTCGTCACGTTCGTCTCCCATCAGCTTCGAACTCCGCTGGTGGCCATCCATCAGTACCTGGACGTCCTGCAGCACCTGGACGAAGCGAAGGACTCTCCCGCCCGCCGGCAGGAGTGGCTGGCCCGCTGCCTGGCGCGGATTGAGGAACTGCAAGCCCTGATCAGCGATTGGCTGACACTGGCGCGAGTGGAGGGCGGAAGCCTGTTCAAGGAGCGAATCAAGGTCGATCTGAATTCCATTGTTCCGCCCATTCTGAAAACCTACGAACAAACCGCGGCGGCGGAGGGAGTCCTGCTCGAAGCTCGCCTGCCGGACGGCGATCTGAATGTGTGGGGCGATCGGAACTGCCTGACCGTACTGTTCGACAATCTGATCACAAATGCCATCAAGTACAACCGCGCTGGCGGGAGAGTGACGGTTACCGGGAGCCAGTCGCGCGGCGAAGTCGAGATCTCCGTCGCGGACACAGGTATGGGCATCCCGGAGAAATACCGCCCCTTTCTCTTCGACGAGTTCTTCCGCGTCAAGGACGAAGGTACGCGGAAGACTACGGGGACTGGACTGGGACTACACATCTGCAAGAGGATCGTTGCTGAAATGGGCGGCGCGATCGAGGTCGCGAGCGAGGTGGGAGCAGGCTCGACTTTCAGCGTCCGCCTGCCTGCCTGGCAAGAGCCGGGAGGGACTAACGGGAGTCAAGACAATGCGCGACGAGAAGAGAGTGTTGATTGTCGACGATGACCATGACTTTGTGGAGGCCGTCTCGTGTTTTCTCGAGGAGAATAGCTTTACCGTCTTCCGGTCGCACACCGGATCCGACGGCATCAGGCTGGCGAAGACCGAGCGGCCGGACCTCATTCTCATGGACATCATGATGAGCGAAAGGACCGAGGGTTTTTTTGCGATTCAGGAGATCCGCCGCGATCCAGCCTTGAAGAGCATACCGATTTTCGTGCTCAGCTCGTTTTGCACACAACTTCCCGACTTCGAGATCCCGCCAAGCGGCGGCTGGCTGGCTCACGACATGTTCTTCGCCAAGCCGGTGAACATGGCTCAATTGCTGGAAAAGATCCGCCAGCGCCTCGGCAAGGCGGCGTAAGGCTGCCGTCATGCGCCTCGGTCCTCCACGGCTGTCGCTCAAGGCAAGGCTGATCTGGAGCTACCTGGTCATCCTGGCAATCGGAGGGTTGGCCACATCCATGGTCGGCTCCTGGATCGTGAGCTCCACGATCATGATGCAGGCGCGCCGGGCAGTGGATCACGATTTCGCCACCGCCAGGACGGTGTATGAACAGCAACTGCAAGCCCTGAAGCTCTCGGTGGAGTTTGCCGCAACAGGCTCGGCCCTGGGACACCTTCCTTCCGGGGGCGGGGCGGTCACGGCCTATCTGGAGCGGGTCCGCCGCGATGCGGGCTTCGATTTTCTCACCATTACAGACGCCGCGGGGCGACTCTTGGTGCGTGTTCCGGAACCTGTCGGCGCCGGTATCGACGCTTCGGCGGTGAGCGTGGTGGGCGCCGCCCTTTCCGGAAAAGTTGCTGCTGCCACCGAGACCCTGCCGGTTGCCCTGCTGGGCGGAGGAAACCCGTCGTCCGCGACCCCAGGTATGGCGCTGGTTGCGGCCGCGCCGGTGGCTGGCCCGGCAGGCAAACCGCAGGGAGTTCTCTACGGAGGCGTTCTCCTGAACAGCAACTTCGGCATCGTGGATCGGGTATGGGAACTCCTCTTCCTCGGCGACCGTTTCCGCGACGTGGACAGAGGATCGGTCACGATTTTTCAGGATGATGTCCGGATTTCCACAAACGTCAGAACGACAGCCGGCGACCGGGCGGTGGGCTCGCGAGCCTCCGGCGAAGTCCGGGATGCCGTCCTGAGACGGGGTGAGCTCTGGCGAGGCCGTGCCTTTGTGGTGAAGGATTGGTACATCAGCGAATACGCTCCCATCCGCAACTATGCCGGATCGGTGATCGGAATGCTCTCCGTGGGCCTGCTCGAGCACACCTACACGGACATTCGCAACCAGGTGATTCTGTCGTTTTTCGGCATTGCCACGCTGGGGTTTCTTCTGATCCTCGGCATCACCTACTACATGATTCACAACATCACCCGCCCCATCGGCGAGATGGTTGCCGCGACCCGTAACATCACCGCGGGACGGCTGGACCAGGAAGTGCGATCGAACTCGCCGGGAGAGATCGCCCTGCTGGCGGAATCCTTCAACGCCATGCTCAAGAGTCTGCGCCAGATGAAGGCGGACCTTCAGGAATGGGGTCGTACCCTGGAAGAGAAAGTCCGGCAGCGGACAGAGGAACTGGCGGCCATGCAGG
The DNA here is from genome assembly GCA_035499435.1 of Candidatus Acidiferrales bacterium. Classification (GTDB taxonomy): domain Bacteria; phylum Acidobacteriota; class Terriglobia; order Bryobacterales; family Bryobacteraceae; genus Solibacter. The sequence goes on from DATJYW010000065.1 coordinate 3,019, forward strand.
CGAGAGTGGCGCAGTCGGAGAGGCTGGCATCGCTCGGCATGCTGGCTGCGGGCGTGGCCCACGAAGTGAACAACCCACTGGGAGGCATCCTTGCGCTCACCAGCCTCACGGTCGAGGATCTGCCGACAGACGATCCGAACCGCGAGAACCTGGAAGAAGTCATACGGCAGACCGAACGTTGCCGGGACATTGTCAAAGGGCTGCTCGAGTTTTCCCGGCAATCGAAAGGCAACATGGAGGCTGTCGATCTCAACAAGGTACTTCAGGACACGTTGTCGCTGATCGGAAAGCAGGCTCTGTTTTTCAATGTCAACGTCATCTGCGAACTGGAGCCCGACCTGCCTCTCGTGCTTGCGGATCGATCGCAGTTCCAGCAGGTTTTTCTGAACATCCTGATGAATGCGGTTCAGGCGATGGACGAGCGCGGGACCATTACCATCGAGACGCGTTATCGCGACGCCCGCGCGTCCGTCGAGGTGGCGATCTCGGACACCGGTAAGGGCATACCGCAAGCGGAGATCGGCCGCATCTTTGATCCGTTCTTCACCACCAAAGAAAGCGGCCAAGGCACCGGTCTTGGCCTGTCGATCGCGTACGGAATCGTGACCACACACGGTGGAAGGATCTCTGTTCAGAGCGAGGTCGGTAGGGGCAGCAGGTTCACGATTCGTATGCCGGCCGAGGCGCAGGTGAGGTCGGAGTCGTAGGGCGTTGAAATCCTCAGGTTGTTGCGAATCACAATGACGGATTTCTTTAAAAACCAAAGATTGAAATTCAGATAATCAGGTGTTAAGATCCTTATAAATTAAACCGCGCGGGCAAAGGAAGCCGCGCATTTGTGCGTACGAATTCAACGCCATCCGTACTGGTCGATTGCGGATGCCGTCCATACTCGCCTGAATCAGCTTACCGCGTCGCACTCCTACTACTACTGAAAGACAGATGGTTTGCGGACTGTTTGAGCCCAATTGCCGGCTCCCCAGCAGTCCGGATGCATGGATTCTGCAAACCAGTGAGGAATTCCCTGCCGTCATAAAAACGCGCTGACCACGCCTCACTGCACTGCCAAGGTTGGAGGGCTCGATGAGCACTTGCCCGGTGACCCTGGAGACACTTCCTCAGTCGAAGGAGGGGAGGGAGATTCTGACGTGTCTCCAGTGTGGCGTCTGCGCGGGAACCTGCCCGTACGGCGAGGTGATGGACTATCCGCCCCGCCGCATGATCGCGATGATGCGCGCGGGAATGCTGGAGAAAGTCTTTACCAGCGATAGCCTGCTCGCCTGCGTGGCTTGCTATGCGTGCATGGCGAAATGCCCCAGGGGCATCCGGCTCACCGAGATCCTTCTGCCCCTGATGAAGGAGCAGACTCTCGCGCACTTGCCGGAACTGCCCGGCGAATTGCAGAAAGCCTTGCAGAATACGCTGCGCTACGGCAATCCCATGGGCGAGCCTTCCCGCAAGCGCGCGGCATGGGTGAAGACCGCCGGCGTTCCAATCCGGATACTGGCGGAAGACCGCAGGCCTGCCGACGTGCTCTGGTTCGTCGAGTGCTACACGTCCTACTACCCTCGCGGACAGGACAACAGCCGCGCAACCGCCAGGCTGTTCCACCGGATCGGAATCGACTTCGCCATCCTCGGGAACGAGGAGAAGTGCGCGGGCGAGTGCGGACGACTGACGTGGGAGCCGGGGCTGTTCGAGACCCTCATGGATTACAACATGGCGGTCTTCCAGAAATATGAGTTCAACCGGGTGGTCACTTCGTGCCCGCACGCCCACAACGCATTCAAGAACCGGTATCCGGCACTCGGCTTCAATTGGGGATTGGAGCACGTCACCCCGTTCCTGGCGAGATACCTGGATCGCCTGAAGCCGGTGCTCACTCGAAAACTCCCCTACACCGTGACCTATCACGACTCGTGCTGCCTGGGCCGGCAGAACGAATTCTACGAAGCGCCGCGGCAGTTGCTGGAAGCCATCCCCGGCGTGAGGCTCACCGAGATGGTGCATAACCGCGTCAATGCGATCTGCTGCGGGGGAGGCGGCGGGGGCATGTGGCTCGACACCTACTTCAAGGCCAAGGGGTACGAGCGTCTCTCCGAGCGCCGGGTGAAAGAAGCCGTGAAGATGGGAGCCGATGTCCTGGCTGTCTCCTGCCCCTACGAGGTGTCCCGCTTTGAGGACGCCCTCAAGGTTCTGGGATTTGACAAACGCATGATTGTCCGGGACGTGACTGAGCTCCTGGCTGAGGCGATGGAGGAATAAGAGATGCATATTCTTGTTCTTTTGAAAATGGTGCCCGACGTGGTGGAGGACCTGGAGATTGCCTCCGACGGGAAGGGGCTGGATTTGGACTATCTGCGCATGATTCTGAGCGAGTCAGACGACCATGCGCTCGAGCAGGCGCTTCTGCTGAAGGAGCGCCACGGCGGAAAAGTCACGGTGCTCGCCCTGGACGCACCCGAAGTAGACGACGCGCTCTTCACGGCCGCAGCCAAAGGGGCCGACCGGGTCGTGAAGGTGGTAGGGATGGATGCAGGATTCACCACCCGGCAGGCCGCCGGGTTTTTCTCACAGGTCATCGCCGACCAGGCTGGATTGCTGCCCGCAGACCTGATTCTGACCGGAGTCCAGGCAATCGACGATCTGGATGGACTGGTGGCTCCGCTCGTGGCAGACGAATTCCGTATGCCGTACCTCGGTATCATCACCGGCATCATGGTGGACGCCTCCGGCAAGACGGCTCGCGCCATCAAGGAATTTCCCTCCGGCGTGCGCGGGGAATTCGAGGTCAAGCTGCCGGCAGTCCTGGGAGTTCAGGCGGCGGAGAAGCCGCCGAGGTACGTGCCGGTCGCCAAGGTCCGGGCGGCGATGAAGTCCGGCAAGATCGAGAGCGCGGAAGTGCCCACACTCGTTGATGGCGGCTGGCTTGCCGTAAACATCATGGAAATGAAACGCAACGAGCCCGCGAGCCAGGCCGAGATGCTGGAGGGCCCGACCGAGCAGGTATGCAACACCTTGTGTGGAATCCTGGCCGGGCGCGGCCTGGTTTGAGGAGGTGAGCCATGACCGGAAGTATTTGCGTACTGGCCGAACAGTGGAGAGGACGAATCTCCGAAGTTACTTACGAAGCGCTCGCGCTGGGGCGCGAGGTCGCGGACCGGGGCGGCGTGCAGCTTACCGCAATTCTCACCGGCTGCAATTGCCGCGAGATGACCCGTATGCTCGGCGCCGCGGATTCCGTGGTCTACGTGGACCACGCGTTGCTGGCCGAGATGGTTCCGCAGACCTGCGCCGATGCCCTGGTGCAGGTCTTTGCCGGCGCGCGTCCGCGCGTCCTGCTGGTTCCGCTGACCAACATCAGCCTGGGAATCGGCACCCTGGTCGGCATCCGTATGGGCGTGCCGGTGATCAACTTCTGCAAGGATGTCACGATTTCCGGTGACAGGCTCGAAGCCCATTGTGTGATGTACGGCGGAAAGATCGAGGCCACCGTCGAGGCAGGAGCACCCTCCGGCCCGCAGCCGGCGGTCCTGGGACTCTGGCCCGGGGCGAGAACGGCGGACAAGGGCCGTGCCGAGCGCGATGTTCCAGTGACCGACATGCCTGTCGTTCTGGACGATGCACGGGCCATCCGTCTGTGCCGATACATCGAACCCGAGGCCGGAGATGTGGACCTGACTAAAGAAGAGGCCCTGGTGGCGGTGGGGCGGGGAGTCCAGGATCGCGGAAATCTCCCGCTTGTCGAGGAATTGGCCAAAGCGCTCGGCGGCGCGGTGTGCGGCTCGAGGCCTGTGATTGACCAGGGCTGGCTGCCGTTGTCGAGGCAGATCGGCAAGTCGGGCCTGACCGTGAAACCCAAGCTCTACGTGGCGCTGGGCATCAGCGGAGCGCCCGAACATGTCGAGGGCATGAAGGACGCCGGGCTCATCGTCGCCGTCAACAGCGATGCGCATGCGCCGATTTTCAGCGTGGCCCACTACGGCATTGTGGGCGATGTGCTGGAGACGCTGCCGGCACTGACCGCAGCGATCGAAGCTCGAAAGGCTGCCGCCCCGCATGCCTGATGCCCTCCACCTCTGGATCCTGACCCTGGCTGCCTTCAGCCTGTTCGGTTACCGTGTGGCCAGGTACATCAAGACCCTGGCGGCTGCCCGCGCGGAGAACCGTTGGGACCACCCTGGACAACGCCTCAAGATGGTGCTGGTTCAAGTGGCGGGAGGACGGCGGCTGATCGAAGAGCCGCTGATCGGGGTGGCCCACCTGGTGATCTTCTGGGCTTTCGTGTTCTTTGCCGCGAGCTTTTTCTGGGACCTGGTCCGCGGACTCTTTCCGTTCCTGCCCATCCCCTTTGCCGACCAGGTTCTCTGGATGCGAGTCGCCCTGGAGGTGTTCGGCGTGCTCGGCCTCGTGGCCCTCGCGGTGGCGGCGGCGCGACGGTACCTGTTTCCGCCCGCCCGCCTGGAGAAATCCACGGACGCCTCCATCATCCTGGGACTCATTGCCATCGTGCTGCTCTCTTCCCTCGCCTTTCAGTGGCGAGGGCGGCGCGCCATGTGGTGGGTCCACATGGTGACGGTCCTGGGATTTCTCGCTTATTTGCCTTACTCCAAGCACCTCCACCTGCTTGCCGCTCCCTTCAGCGTGTTTTTCGCATCGCTCCGGCGCGGAAGCGTGCCTGCGGTATCGCCGGGAGCTTCGCGCCGCGAAGAGTTCACGTGGAGGCAGCTTTTCAGCGGATTGGCCTGCGCCGAATGCGGGCGCTGCGACCGGTCGTGCCCGAGTTTCCAGGGTGGATTTGCGCTTTCGCCCAAGATGTTGATGCATCACCTCAAAGAACTCGTGCGCGGCACGGAGGACGGAACCGGCGGCAACTTCGTGGGTCAGGTCGTCAAGCGAGAGGAGATCTGGGCCTGCACAACCTGCCTCGCCTGTATGGAGCGGTGTCCGGTGATGAACGAGCACGTCCCGGTACTCATCGAGATGCGCCGCCGCCTTGTTGGAGAGGGTGATATGGACAAGTCCCTTCAGGAAGCGCTGAAAAATCTGAACCGCTACGGAAATTCATTCGGCGCGCCCCCGCGGGCGCGGGCCAAGTGGGCTCAGCAACTCGATTTCCCCATCAAGGACGCGCGGAAAGAGCCGGTCCAATACCTCTGGTTTGTCGGCGACTACGCGTCTTACGATCCACGTGTGAACGCGGCCACCTGCGCGGCCGCTCGTGTCTTCCACAAAGCCGGATTGGACTTCGGAATTCTCGGCGACAGCGAGCAGAATTCCGGCAACGATGTTCGCCTCGCGGGCGAGGAGGGGCTCTACGAGAGCCTCCAGGAGAAGAACCTGAAGGCGTTCGGCAGGGCCCGTTTCCAGGAGATCATCACCACGGATCCGCACAGCTTCCAGGTGCTCACGCACGAGTACCCGGCCACCAACGGAGCACGCACCGTCAGGCATCACACACAGCTTCTCAGCGACCTGGTTCTCCGGAGCGAGTTGCCCCTGCGAAAGAAGCTGAGGATGCGGGTCACCTATCACGATCCGTGCTACCTGGGCCGCTACAACGCAATTTTCAACGCTCCGCGCCGGGTGCTCGCCGCGCTGGGGCTCGATCTCGTCGAAATGCCGCGCAACCGCACCTATTCGTACTGCTGTGGCGCGGGCGGCGGCCGGATCTGGATGGAAGATCCGCCGATCTTCAACGAACGCCCCGCCGTGTCTCGGGTGAACGAGGCGGCGGCGCTCAGCGGCGTACATACGTTGGTGGTTGTTTGCCCGAAAGATCTCGTCATGTTCCAGGACGCGACCAAGACGGCCGGGCTGGAGAACAGGCTCGAGGTGAAAGAACTTTCTGAGTTGGTGGAGCAAGCCATGGGGTAACTAGGCCCGCCGCGAGAATCGGCGTCTACGTGTGCCACTGCGGCACGAACATCGCGGGTACGGTGGATGTCTACGGATTGACCCGATACGCCGCCGGCCTGCCGGGAGTGGTGGTGGCCCGGGAATACAAGTACATGTGTTCCGACCCCGGCCAGGAGCTGATCCGCCAGGATATCCGCGAGCACAACCTGGACCGCATTATCGTGGCCGCGTGCTCGCCGCACCTGCACGAGCACACGTTCCGGCAGGCAGTGGGTAAGGCCGGCCTGAACCCTTACTACTTTCATATGGTCAACCTGCGCGAGCACGACGCGTGGGTGCACACCGACAAGGCTGCGGCCACTGATAAGGCCATGGACCTGCTCCGTGCAGCGGTTCGGCGCGTGGTGTGGCACGTTCCGCTGGAGCCCAGGCAGGTGCCGATTCATTCCGACGTGCTGGTGGTAGGGGGCGGAATCGCCGGCATCGATGCCGCACTCACGCTGGCCAACGCCGGTAAGCACGTGTATCTCGTCGAGCGCGAGCCGACCATCGGCGGGCACATGGCGCAGTTCGACAAGACATTCCCCACGCTGGACTGCGCCGCCTGCATTCTGACCCCCAAGATGACCGCCGTGAAAGCGCACAAGAACATCACGCTCTGGACGTGGTCCGAGGTGCGCCAGGTGGAAGGCTACGTGGGCAACTTCTCCGTGACCGTGTGCCGAAAACCGCGCTACGTGGTGGAGGACCTGTGCCTGGGATGCCTGGAGTGCATCCAGGCGTGCGTGTACAAGCAGGCCAAGGTCCCGGACGCTTTCAATCTGGGATTGGGCAAGCGGAAGCCGATCTACATTCCCTTTCCCCAAGCCGTACCGCAGGTGGTACTGATCGATCCGGATACCTGCATCGAGTTCCAAAGCGGTAAGTGCAAGAAGACCTGCGTCGAGGTCTGCGCGGAACGCAACGCCATCGACTTCCACCAAAAAGAGGAGATCCGGACGATCCAGGTCGGCACCATCGTCCTGGCCACCGGCTTCGAGGTCTTCGATGCGGCCAGGGTGCCCTACTACGGCTACGGCCTCTACCCGAACGTGTACACCGCGCTCGAAGTCGAGCGCCTGGTGAACGCCTCCGGACCGACTGGCGGAGAAATTCTGCTGCACGGCGGCCGCAAGCCCGCCACGGTCGGCATCGTGCATTGCGTGGGCAGCCGGGACGAGCATACCAACCGCTACTGCTCCCGCGTCTGTTGTATGTACTCGCTGAAACTCGCGCACCTGATTAAGGAGAAGACCGGTGCCGAGGTCTACAGCTTCTACATCGACATTCGCGCTCCGGGGAAGGCGTTCGAAGAGTTCTACAACCGCGTCGCCGAGGAAGGTGTCGTCTTCGTTCGCGGGAAAGTGGCCGACGTCTACCCGGCCAACGGCGACGGCCGCCTGATCCTGCAGGCGGAAGACACCCTGCTCGGCATGGTCCGCAAGATCCCCGTGGATATGGTGGTCCTTTCCACGGGCCTCGAACCCCGTCCCGATGCGGGCGACGTGCGCCGGCTCTTCAACATCGGATGCTCGCGCGAGGGTTTCTTCCTCGAGCGCCACCCGAAGCTCGCGCCTGTCGACACTTTCGCGGACGGAATCTTCGTGGCCGGCTGTTGCCAGGGTCCAAAGGACATCCCCGACACGGTGGCGCAGTCGGGAGCGGCCGCCGCGCAGGCTCTGGCTCTCATCGATGCCGGCGTGGTGGAACTGGAGCCCAACACGGCGCATGTGGTCGAAGAGGTCTGCTCCGGGTGCAAGACCTGCATTCCGCTCTGCCCCTACCAGGCGATCTCGTTCGTCGAGGAGAAGAGGGCGCTCATCAACGAAGTTCTGTGCAAGGGCTGCGGCACCTGCGTGGCCGCATGCCCATCCGGCTCGATACGCCAAAACCTGTTCGAGGATGAGGAGATCTTCGACGAGATCGAGGGATTGTTGATGGAGGCATAGCCTATGCCGGACGTCTTTGAACCGAAAATCGTGGCCTTCTTCTGTAACTGGTGCACGTACCTCGCCGCCGACCTGGCTGGAACCTCGCGTCTCAAGTATGCCCCCAATGTGCGCACGGTCCGCGTCATGTGCTCCGGGCGCGTCGATCCGCAATTCGTGCTGGAGGCCTTTGCACGGGGCGCGGACGGCGTCCTGATCGGCGGATGCCATCCGGGAGACTGCCACTACCAGGAGGGCAACTACAAGGCGCTGCGCCGTTATGAACTGCTGCGAAGGCTGCTCAACCAGATGGGAATCGAGAACGAGCGCTTTCGCCTGGAGTGGATCTCGGCCGCGGAGGGCGAGCGCGTCAAGGCCGTAGTCAACGACATGGTGGAGAAGGTTCGTGCCCTGGGCCCGCTGGTAGTTCGTGAGCGCAAGGAGGTTGCATGAAACCCAGAATCGCGTTTTACTGGTGTGCCTCCTGCGGCGGATGCGAAGAAGCCGTGGTGGACCTGGATGAAGCCCTCCTCGACGTCACCAACGCAGTGGAAATCGTCTTTTGGCCTGTGGCCCTCGATTTCAAACGGAAAGACATCGAGGCCCTGCCGGACGGCTCGATCCTGGCCGCCTTCATCAACGGCGCCATCCGCAACAGCGAGCAACGGGAGATGGTGGAATTGCTGCGGACGAAGGCGCGCGTGATTGTCGCCTTCGGAATCTGTGCCCAGTTGGGAGGGATCCCCGGTCTGGCCAATCTGTCCGACGCGAAAAGCATCTTCGCGGAAGTCTACCGCGATGGTGTCGCGCCGCAGGTTCGTTACAGCGATAACGGCTGCACTCTGAGCCTGCCGGCGTTCGACGATACCGTAGAGACGCTCGACGCCGCGATCGACGTGGATTACTACGTGCCCGGCTGCCCGCCCACGCCAAATATCATTCGTGATGCGGTAAACGCGCTCTTGAGCGCGGACCTGCCTCCGAAGGGCGCGGTGCTGGCCCCCGACAAGGCGCTGTGCGAGGAGTGTCCCCGCAGAGAGACGCGGCCGGAGAAGCTGTTGGTCAAGAAGTTCAAACGGGTGCACCAGGTGCTTCCCGACCAGCAGACGTGCCTGCTCGCACAGGGCCTGGTTTGCTTGGGAGCGGCGACTCGTGCCGGGTGCGAGGCACGCTGTATCCACGGAAACATGCCGTGTACAGGCTGCTTCGGTCCGACCAGCCGCGTGCGGGACTTCGGCGCAAAAGCATTGTCCGCCATCGCATCCGTGGCCGACTGCAATGAGGAGAGCAGCGTCGCGCAGGTCATGGAGGCGCTGCCCGATCCGGTCGGGACTTTTTATCGATATAGCTTGCCATCCGCCTTGCTGAGCCGGAGGCGCATGGAGTAGGCCTATGGAAAATACTCGCAAAATAACGATCGAGCCGGTAACCCGGCTCGAAGGCCACGGCAAGATAGAGATCTTCCTGAACGATCAAGGTCAGGTCGACCGAGCGTATTTCCAGGTCCCTGAACTCCGCGGCTTCGAGAAATTCGCCCAGGGCCGGCCCGCCGAGGACATGCCGCAGATCACCTCACGCATCTGCGGCGTTTGTCCCACGGCTCACCACATGGCCTCGACAAAGGCGCTCGACGCGCTCTACCAGGTGACCCCGCCGCCGGCGGCCAGGAAGGTCCGCGAGCTCATCTATTCCACGTTCTTTGTGGAGGACCATGCGCTGCACTTCTATTTTCTCGGCGGGCCGGATTTCGTGGTCGGACCTGACGCTCCGGCGTCGGAACGCAACATCCTCGGCGTGATCGCGAAGGTCGGGATCGAGACCGGGCGGAAGGTGATCGCCATGCGCCGCAAGCTCCGGGAGCTGATGGCACTGGCGGCGGGGAAGGCGGCTCATCCCGTTTTCGGATTGCCGGGCGGCGTGGCCAAGCCACTTTCACAGGAAGATGCCTCGCGATTCCGGGATGCCGCCACCGAAGCCGTGGACTTCGCATGCTTCACGCTGGAGCTTTTCGAGAAGGTCGTGCTGGCGAACTCGGGCTATGTCGACCTGATCCTCTCCGACCCGTTTACGCATCGCACCTATTACATGGGGCTGGTGGACGAGAACAACCACGTCAATTTCTATGACGGGGCGCTCCGGGTCATGGGACCCAACCTGCACGAGTGGGCGCGGTTTCAACCGGCCGACTACCGCGATCACATCGGAGAGCACACCGAGCCCTGGAGCTACATGAAATTCTGTTATCTCAAGGAGGTCGGCTGGACGGGATTCGTCGATGGCGAGGACAGCGGCGTGTACTCCGTGGCTCCCCTGGCGCGTCTGAATGTGGCCGATGGGATGGCCACTCCCCTGGCCCATGAGGCGTACTTGAAGTTCCACGGTATGCTGGGCGGCAGGCCGGTCCACCACACGCTAGCCAACCACTGGGCTCGCGTCGTGGAAATGCTCTACGCGGCCGAACGAATGAAAGAACTGGCTGACGATCCCGAACTGACCAGTCCCGATGTCCGGACGCTCCCAACCGCGGTGCCAAACGAAGGCATCGGAGTCGTCGAAGCGCCCCGCGGAACCCTGTTTCATCACTACCGCACCGATGACCGCGGAATCATCACCGGCGCGAATCTGATCGTGGCCACGCAAAACAATGCGGCGCGCATCGCCATGAGTATCGAAAAGGTCGCGAAGAAGCTGATCGCCGGCGCTAGCGTGCCCGATGGCGCCCTGAACCAGGTGGAGATGGCGTTCCGCGCCTACGACCCCTGTCTGGGTTGCGCTACCCACGCTCTGCCTGGGAGTATGCCCCTCCTCATACACCTGCGCGATAAGCACGGAAGACCTATGTTCATTTTGGGGCGTGACTCCGATGGAACCGTTCACCGGGAATGACGCCCCGCGCATCCGTTTGCCGGGCTTGGGAAACGCCGACCTGGCCGAGGGTGCCAGACCCGGCACCGGCGAGGCCGGGGGTCCGGTCAGGAGCTACGTTGCTGACTGCTGTCTTCAATGCGTCACGGCATAACCCATTCTGGCTCACTCTGACGAACATCATTCTGGGAGCCGCAGTGCTTCTGTGCCTGGCGGTGATCGCTCTGGAAGTGCTCTGCGAAGCCCGCGCCCACCGGAAGAGTTGGCGGTCCTATGACGCCGAGCTGGACCACGACATGCAGGAAATGTTCGCGGCTTCTCATCCCCCGGTTGTTTTCGCGCACACCACGCCTCCGGGCGCTTCTTCCAAACTCCTGGAATCGGTGTGCCGGCATTGGCGCCGGCTCTCTCACCGGCACCACTAGCGGCTCAGCGGTCCAGTTACGCCGTGGTGGGCGCCGCCGGGACGCCGCGCTTCTCCATCGGCACAAAATCGCGCGCCTCCTGACCGGTAAAGACCTGTCGCGGGCGGGCGATTTTCTGCTCGGGATCGCAAATCATCTCCTGCCATTGGGCGAGCCAACCCGCCGTACGTGGAATGGCAAACAACACCGTGAAGATCTCGGGCTTGAAACCCATGGCCTGGTAGATGATCCCGGAGTAGAAGTCCACGTTCGGATAGAGCTTGCGTTTGATGAAGTAGTCGTCGGAGAGCGCGATTCGCTCCAGCTCTAGGGCGATCTCCAGCTTCGGATTGCACCCGGTGACCTCGAACACCTTGTCCGCGGCCCATTTGATGATCCTGGCGCGCGGGTCGTAGTTTTTGTAGATCCGGTGTCCGAAGCCCATGAGCTTGAATTGTCCCGCTTTCACTTTGGCGACGTACTCCGGTACCTTGTCTTTGGATCCGATCTCGTCCAGCATCTTGAGAACTTCTTCGTTGGCTCCTCCATGGAGAGGTCCGGATAGCGCCGCCGCCGCAGCCGCGGTCGCTAGGAAGGGATCGGCTTGAGAACTGCCCACGGAACGCATGACGTTGGCGCTGCAGTTTTGCTCGTGGTCGGCGTGGAGGATGAACAGAATGTCCAGCGCCCGGGCGAGGATCGGGTTTGCCTGGTATTTGGGCTCTACCATCTTCCAGAGCATGTTCATGAAGTTTTCGGTGTAGCTCAGCTCGTTGTCCGGATACACATAGGGGAAGCCCAGACTGTGCCGGTAGGTATACGCGGCGATGGTCGGCATCTTGCCGATGAGCCGCCGGATTTGCAGCGCCCGGACCTTGGGATCGAGCACATTTCTCGCTTCGGAATATACCGTTGAAAGCGCCGCCACCGTGCTCGCCAGCATCCCCATCGGATGGGCGTCGTAACGGAATCCCTCCAAGAACTTCTTGGTGGTTTCGTGCAGCATGGTGTGATGGGTGATGTCGGTGACCCATTCCTTCAGTTGAGGCCCGGTCGGCAGTTCGCCGAACAGGACCAGGTAAGCCACTTCGAGAAAACTGCACTTCTCCGCCAGTTGTTCGATGGGATAGCCTCTGTATCGCAGGATGCCTTTGTCGCCATCGATGAACGTGATGGCGCTCTGGCAGGAGGCGGTGTTCATGAAGGCGGGGTCGTAGGTCATGAGCCCGAAATCGTCGGGGCTCGTTTTGATCTGTCGCAGGTCCATGGCCCGTATGGTCCCGTTGTGAATTGGGACCTCATAGGCAGCCTGGGTGCGCTGGTCGATGATGCTCAGGGCTTCCTTTGCCATAGTTGAACTCCGAGGTCCTGGGCGGCGATATGTTGTCCATTCGCTGCCCTCTAGCCATTGTGCGAGCAGCACGACGGCACCGTCTGTTATGGTCGTCACAACAGGCGGATTGGGTTCACATCAATGCCCTGTCCGGTTCAGATTCCGGACACTGCAGGTTTGATGGTGGGCATGGCCGGGTCCATATGGAATCCCGTCCGACTGCGGCATGATGCCAGATTCCTTCCGCATTTTCGCCCCGATGCATCCGGTGGCTGGTCACCGAAGGAACCTCCTTTTGCGCGGACCGTCACCCTGCCGGGCGTGACGATCTCAAGGCCATCATATGGCAAAGCTTCCGTGGTGTGAAGCGGTATTTTCCGTACCGATTATCTGATATGACGCCAATCGTCCTTCAGGCGCCCTTCCGCGGCCAGCTATCAGCCGTTCGAAGGCGATTGTCCGAAGAACGATTCCCAGGAATCTCCGAGCAGTTGGCGGATTTCGGAAGCAGGGCGCGCCTGCCAGCGCGAATCGGCCGTCCGCTTGGGGCTGCTGTTGCCATCATGTACCGTGGCGACGTAGAAGCGGCGGTCAGGCAGAGGCAGCACCGCACCAGGGGGAACGGACCAGATGAACCGGGTATCTTCACCTTCGTTGATTTCCTGAAACCGGTTCTGCCGCCATAGTGACTTGCGATAGCACATGGTGGCGCCGGCAATCCACGGGCGGTCGCCGGGAGGATGAGCGTACAACCAGGCGCGGTCGCCCCGCCGGTGACAGAAGTACAGGCTGCTCAGCCCGCATGCCGAGGATTGAGGGTTCGCGGCCAGGGCATTCACCTGGTAGGTGAGCCTCCAGTCCGCCATCCAGTCGTCATCGTCCCAGTGCGCGATGATGTCGCCGCGCGCCATTTCGCACGCCTGGTTCCTTTTTGCGCCGATTGAGGATTTGGCATGGGCGCGGCGGTAGAGGATCCTGGGATCTGCGGGGACGAGGTCCTGGACCGGGTCGGAGCCGTCGTCGAGAACGATCAGCTCGCGGTTTTCGTAGGTCTGCCTGGCGAAGCAGTGAAGGGCCTGGGGTACGAATGCGCGGCGGTTCGCGGTAGGCATGATGCACGATACCAGCGGCGCGGCCGCCCCAGGGCCCGGCGGGCCGGCGGAGGAATGTGAAAGGTAGAAGCCCAGGTCTTCTCCGAGGCTGGGAGCTTCGATGGCCGTCCAGGCGTTGGGATCGAGGTGCCGCCCACATTCGAACGACCACGTGTTTCCGGCGTGCCTCACGTACACAAAGTGGCCGGCGCCAGGAATGCGGCTCAACCGTGCGCCCCGGTAGACGGCCGATCGGAGGAGGGCGGCATCTTCGGCCAACGATGCATTGGGGTATCGATTCCTTGCCCAGACTTCGCGCCGGTACATGAGCGTGCCGCCATGGACATCCTCGGCAAACAGGCGGCGGTGCAGGGCGGGCGAGCAGGTCCAGAACTTCCAGCGGGCCAAGTCGAAAAAAGTCGTGCCGGTCAGGCCGGTGATATCGGCTGCGCCGGAGAGGATCGGTCCGGCTTGGGCCGTGAGCCGGCCGGAGCCGTACCAGTCGTCATCGTCCCATTGGGTGAGAATGGCGCCGCGCGCCTGTTCGCAGCCGCGGTTGCGCTTGTCGCCGATGGTGAGGCCGGGCCGTACCCGCAGATAGCGGACGCGAGGGTTCGAGGCGACATCGACAGCCAGATTTTCGTTGCCGTCATCGATGATCACCAGTTCGCGATTGCCGTAGTCCTGCCGCTCGAAGTAGCGGACGGATTGGAGAGCGAACTCGCGGCGGTTGCCCGTCACCATGACGCAACTGACTAGGGGCTCGGCGAGCGGCGGAGACTGCAGGCCGGAGCTCGCCTCTGGCGTAGCTGGCAGGCGCAGAGGCGAAGGAGCAGGAGCGCCGGCAGCCAGAGGCAGGTGAAGCTGAATCCGGCCAGGAGGAGCGAAATGCTCGCAGGCGTCGCCGCGGCAGTGCGGCTCGTAGCCCGAAGATTGGCCGAGCAGGCGAAGAGCGCAGAACTTGTCCTGGTAGCGGTGCTTTCCGGCTTCCATTCGCAGGGGCTCTTCGCGCGCACGCCGCCTGCTGAACGGCGCGCGGTAGACGTAGGCCCCACAGGCCCAGACGCCGCGGAATCCGGCGCGAGCCGCGCGGATGTTGTAGTCCATTTCCCAGCATGGACCCTGGCCATATTGCTCGTCCGCGGCACCTATGGTTTCGACGACCTCGCGCCTGACGGCGTAACAGAAATCCGAGAGGCTGTGGAGCGGCTCCAGGTTTCGCCAGACCGGGCCGAAGCAGTTAGAGACGGTCTGTGCGGCGGCCGCGACCTCGGCGAGTGTGCCTCCGCCGCCGCGCATCGCGCCCTGTTCATTCCAGGCGGAATTGGTTGTGGGACCGGCCAGGCCGTTCGACGGCTCGGCCTGCAAGGCCAGGAGCAGCAGTTCGAGCCAGTGTGGTCCAGGGACGGCTCCCGCCTCCAGAAAGACGATAACGTCCGAGCGGGAATGGGCGGCCAGCCGGTTGAACCAGGCCGGTGCGCCCGCGGCCGAGCCCGCGAGAGGCGTGACCTGGGTGCCGCGAGCCGAGATGGCTGCCATTGTGGCTGCATCCAGGCCGTCGGGCAATAGCACCAGGTCGTACGGGCCTTCAGTGTGCGCGGCCAGCCCGGCGAGCGTGGCATCCAGGCGCCTCACGTCTTCGTCCAGATAGATCCCGATGGAGACGGTGGTCATCTTCTCTTAGAGGAACTCCTGGTTTCCATACCATGCGAATGGATGGTCCAGGTGCAGGCAAAACAGGCCCGGCATCTGCTCGGGCGTGATGCGGCGTGACTTGCATTGCTCCAGAAAATGACTATCGCAATGCGCGAAATGGTTGAAGCTCTCCGGGTAGGTGATGCGGTTCATGGCGCTGCGGTGAATGATCTGGGTATAGCCCCATGGGGAGTTCTCGTGCGGGCGTCCGGTTTGGGTGTGGGTGAGGAGTTCGAAATCGGCCGCACTATCTCTGCGGCCACACAGCAGATCGCTGGTCAGGGACGCGTCCAGGTAGCGGCGCTGACCGTAGATGAGGCGGTCGGAGCGGTCCTTGGCGTATTCGAGAGCCGCAGCGGCGGCTCCAAGGGGGAACAGGCAATCGGCGTCGGTGAACCAGAGCCAGTCGCCGCAGGCGAGCGGCAGGGCACGGTTGATCATTGCGCCCTTATTCATTCTCAGGTTCTCCGGCACGGCAACTTCCCGCACGCGGACATCGGGATAGCTGCGCGCAACCGCGCGAAGATATTCGTGCGTTCCGTCGGGGCTCGATGGATTGACGATCAGGATCTCGTGCGTGCCGGGAGGTATGCGCTGGTGACACCAGTTACGCAGCGCCAGGCGGAGCCGCTGGAGAAAACGGTTGCAGGTAAGGATGACGGACAGACGGCAGGAATCCTGGAAGGCATGGAATCGCAGATCTTGAAAGACGACATCCCGCGGGCGGCGGGCCTTCAGCGCGAATGAGCCAGTGGCAATTTCGTTGGTCGAGTTCACGGCGGAATTCCACCACTTGGGGCCGGTCACCCGGCCGTCCACGCGGAAGACCCAGCGGCCGGTGTGCAGATCCACCTCCAGTTGGACGCGAGTTCCCTGGGAGCAGGGCTCGGCCAGAAAATCGCGGAAGGGGCCGAAGCTGAAACCGGCCAACTCACCCGCGCCCTGGATGGTGACTTCAATTAGAAAATTCCTCAGCCCGCGGATCGCGGCTGCATCGCATGTCTTCCAGGCGAGGCTATACCACTCGCGACCGCCGCTCTTCAGGCACAGGCCATCGTTCTGCCAGATCCATGCGCCGCCGTCGACGTTGTCCCAGACGCCCTGCGCCGAAGGAATGCCGGACAGTGCCTGGCGCCATTCCTCGAGAAGGCGGCTGTAGAGGGCTCCGATCACGAATCCTTCCCTCCTTGGATTCGATTCTCGATTACCGCCAGGCCCAATCCGGCATCTTCGCGGACTCCCTGTTCGGCGGTCCACAGCCGTACGACGCCATAGCCGGCGGCGCGCACCTGTGCCAGCGCCCGGCCGACAGTGCCCGCGGCATAGGAGGCGTCGTGGATCAGGATCAAGCCGCCCGGAGACACCAACTGACGGGCCAACTCGAACTCGGCCCACACATGCTCCGCCGTGTGGATGGAATCGAGCAGGGCGGCATCGAATCGCTCGCCGGACTGAAGCGCTGCGGCCATACCCTCGAGCGAGCCGACGAGGCGCGCCTCGAGGCAGTCGCGCATGGCTTCCGGGAGGCCCGCCCAAAGCTCGTCGCGTTCCGGATAGTGAGCGGGGTCGAAAGTAACCACCCGGCCGCCTTCGCGGTGAGTCACGGCGGAGGCCATGCATGCCGCCGATACCCCGCGGGCCGTGCCGGTTTCGAGAACTCGAACGCAGCCGTTGGAACGTACCAGGTAGTGCAGCGCGGCGAGCAAGGGCATGGTGCCGGCATCGGCGACCCGGCCGGTGCGGGCATCTGCCGTACCGTAGAACGACCACGCCAAGGCTTTCAGGCCGTGCAAGCCGACCCAGGCGCGGAGCGTGTTCAAAAAGACCGTGTAGCCGTCGCCGGCGGAGGCCGCGGGCAGGGGATCGGCGACGCGCGCGTAGACGCCGCGCCACTCCAGGAGCTTGTTCCGCCCGTCGCCGTTGAAATGGACCACCCGGACGGGTTCGCCCTTCGATTCCGCGCGCACACGGCCGGCGTCGCGAGAGATGAGCACCTCGCGGCGATTGAGCTGGAAATTGTAAGCGGCATGAAGCTCGATTCCGCAGCCATTTTTCGCCAGGGCCAGGTTGAACAGGAACTGATTTCGCCAGGGGACATCGGGCCGGGCATCCATCCATTCGCGAGGTTCCCGCATGGCTCGAATGGTGGAATCGAGCGAAAGCAAGGCGGCGCGAGATCCGGCGAACAGGCCGTCGTTGACGACCAGCGGGTAGGCGGCCTCGCCTTTGCCGAGGATCGTCCGAACGTCGCCGGGATCGCCCCGATACAACCTCTGGATGGCATCTCCCAGGCTGCGGTATTTACGGGAATTTTCCTCGCGGCAGGCGGCAATCGAGGCGTTCGGGCAGGCGTCCAGCAGGGCGAATACCGGCTGCAGATCCCCGACCACGAGCATGTCGGCATCGATACAGAGAAAGCGACGGGCCTCGACCACCCGCCCTACGGAGTAGAGGATGGATTTTAGCGAGACTGCGACCGGCTGCAGCGGCTTGCAGTGAACGATTCGCGCGCCGTACTTTGCCGCTACCGGCGCGACGGCCGCGGGATCGCCGACGCAAAAGACGACCAGCAGTGCGCCGGTGCAGCATCCATTCGCCAACAGCGAGCCGAGCATGTCATCGAGAAGCGATTCGAAACCGGCGCTGGCGACGGTGGCGATGCAACACTCGGCGTGCGGGATCTCGAGCGGCAGCTGAATTTCGGCGCGATCGAGGCAATCCGTGATCGTGCGCGGGTGGTCGTCGGCTTCGGCGGGGAACAGCCGGGGGTCGAGCCAGACGGCGTGGCAATGGTCCCAGGTGCTGGTATTGACGGCGAGCTCGAGCACTTTGGCGGACCGCAGATCCCCGGAGATCGGGCGCGGCGGTTCTCCGGCGACTACGCCGGGAGCGGCAGCCACGAGCCGGCCATCGGCCATCACGGAGAAATCGGCGCTGGATAGCCCGGGCGGCACGTCATCATTCAACGCGACTAAGGCTTCGAATGAACCGAACTGGCCGCCGATCTTGAAAAACAGGCGCGCCGGCGCGTGCGTGCTGAGTGCCTGCGGCCACGGGCGGCCCTGGACCACCACGTGCTTGCCCTCGTATCCCAAGTCGCCGCCGCGGCCGAAATCGCCGTATCCCACGCGGACCTCGAAGGGAGCGAGCGAGTCGAGGTAGGTGACCTGGCTGTCCTGCATGGATTCACCGCTCAATCACGGCCTCCTGGCTTCTGGGGCGGAGGATAGTGAAATCCTTTGATGCGGAAAAACTTCCCACTCAGGTTCAGAAGGTTGCTTTTCTTGACGGTGCGATTGTCTATGTACTCCACCTTGTAATCGTTGTAGTAGTCGAGCCCTCTTTGATTGATCTTCCGGTCGAGCGGCCAGAGATTGCTGAAGTCATCTTCTCCACCGAACCCGAGGTCCCTGACATGGTCCGCATCCTCCTTGAGCTTCCCCATGTCATAACCAAATCGGCCCAAGACACTGATCAACGTGCCTTGCTGCCCGGTTCGCAGGGCGGCTGTCCCGGAGGTTCGTTCCAGTTTTTTGCCAACGTCGACTTCATTGCCCTTCGTAACGCCCAACGTTACGTCGCCCTGCTTTCCGGGTGGCGGATCCGTCACTTTGGTCCGCGAAAACATCGGCACTTTGAACTGGTACGCGGGCTTGCCCGATGTGCCGGGCTCGGTCAACGTAATAGATGAAGGATAGGCACCAGGCGGCTTGTACCAGAAGATCGGAATCGGATCGTCGCTGGTGCCGGAGTGCAGGCCGGTACTCGCCTTGGTCACGACCTTCTTGGCACTCATCGATCCGTCAATTTCGAAATCATCCCCGACGATGTTCAGCTCCAGCGACGAGAAGCCGTAAGTGGTCTTCCATTCGGAAAGTTTTGCTCTGACCTCCGCCTCCTCCAGTCCACCTGCCTTCATCCGATCCAGGTCCTTGGTGATGCCTGCGACTCCGGCATTCCACCTGGCTTCGTGATCCGCAGCTTTCTTTTCGCCCGGCTGCACCTCCCCCTTTCCTGTCGCAGGACGGGCCTTCAGTTTGAAGTCGCCACTCTGGCCCATTTCCGCGTGAAGGATCCACTCCTCGCCAGCCCGTGTGATATGGATGTTCGTGAACCGGTGATGCTTCTTGAGCTGAACCACGGCGTTCTCGATTTCGCTGGGACCGAACGGATGGCTCTTCGAGGACTCGGCCAGGGCGTGAATGTCGGCCATGGCACGCTGCCACGCTTTGGCGACGGCCGGATCGCTCGCCTTGCGATGATCCGGAGATTGTTTTCCGGCGGCCGGTTTCCTCGGACCGCCGGCGTCCTTGGGAGGCTCGACCTTCTTCGGCTCGGGCGGCGGTACGGGGTTTTCCGGTTGCACACCTTTCCACTTGCCCGGGACCTTCTGTTCTCCCTTGGTCTTACTGCCAACCTTGTCGTCCAAGAGGTCGTTCATGAACTTTTCGCGATCGAAGGAGACTTCGCCGAACTGCACGTCGGGGACCTTGCCGGACCCGATCACGTGCTCCACATCCATGCCGATGCCGAACTCGCCCGGCAGCACGTATTCGAGCGATCCGATGGGCCACGTCCAGGTATGGTCCGAAATCGGCGACCACCAGGGAGTGCTGAGCTCGATGAATAGATGCCCTTCCAATCCCAGGAACGGCTGGGCCGCGACTTCGGCGTGGCCCTTGAAGTAGAACTCGCCCTTGCCGCCCTGCTCGGGCGGGAGGTTCTCGCGATAGCCGATGGTTGGCCTGGCATCCAGGTACCCGCGAACGCCCGCGGTGGCGGTGATGCCGGCTCCGGCCTTGATGTCGTGGCGCAGGATCGTGAGGACCACCGACCCGTTGGCCGTGAGCGACAACGCGGCATAGGCGGAGAGGTTGAGCGATGCGGACAGAGAGAACTCTTTGGCGATGCGAGGATCGGTAGAATAGCGTCCGACGGCCTCGATGTTGTAGAGCTTGGCCGGTCCTACGGTGGAATTGAAATCCAGCTTGATGTCGGCTTCGAGACCGATGCCGCCGACATACGGCAACCCGTATTCCGCCTGGATCGACAGGCTGAAGATTTTCTTGTGAAAATCCTTCGGGGCCATCAGGGGGACTTCTTTGTCCGGGCGAATGGCGCCAATCACGGTGATGTGGCCCAGGTCGTCGACCACCACATCGGCATTGCCGTTCAACCAGTCATTGAAGTGGAAGCGCAGGGTTCCCCACCCTGCCAGGGCAACCCCCTTGGCGGCGGCCTTGGCCGGTTTCGCGGGAGACTCGTCTTCGGCGGCGGCTTTGATGGCGTCGGGGCCCAGGTGTTCGAGAGCCACATTGCGGGCAGTAGCCGCATCGGCAACCAGGAAATTCACTGTGCCGTTCAGCTTTTCGTCCTTATAGGTTCCCGTACCGGCGATGTCGACCTTGCCGTCCTTGTACGTGGCCAGGATCGTGCCGGTGAAGCGGTCGAATTTCAATGTTGCCGAGGCTACGCCATGAATCTGCCCGGCGGCGTTTCGGTCAATATGGAGTTCCACCGGATCGAGCTTCGGGATTTTCGCCGTGGCTGTCGCGGAGAAGGTCACGGTTTGGCCGTTCAGCCCGAAAGAAGCCTCCCCGTTGAAGATGCCCGCCAGGCGGAATCCGAACTTCGGAACGGCGAACTGAAGAGTTCCCTCTTTCAGCTCGTTCTGCACACCGGATGGAAAGTTCGTGATCTCCAACCCGACCCAGCCGAGAGGATCGGGGTTCTTGCGGATCGATCCCAGAAACACGGAGGGGTGTTGCGGTATGGTCCTGGTGGCCTTCTGCTGGCTCTGTGTGACGTGTCCCTTGACTACGCCCGCCTGAATGGAAAGGTCGAGAACCGGATGGACATCGATGGCCCGCAGCGGCTCGAACGCGGCATGGGTAAGCGGGACGGCCTGTGGCCCGCCGTGGGTTTCGTAGGTATCGTGATGAGGGCCGGAAGCACGGACCTTGAGGGTTCCGGAGGCCAGCTTTCCATATCTGATGGGCACGTCCAAGCCGCTTGACTTGGCCTCCTTGAGCGCTTCCTGCCAGGCGGCTGAAGGCGCGAAGGTACCGCCATCGATCGAGACCGGTTCTGTTGGAACCGATACGCCGGCCGGCGGCTTGGCGGAGTGGTCGGGCGTCGCTTCGTGGTGGACTGGGGGAATTGACGCGGCCGGCTGCCGGCGAACTGTTTCGGCGGAACGGTCGTCCACCATGGCTCGCCGCACGGTGCCGCCCCCACCGACATGCGGCCATGGCGGCACGTTCTCCACAAAGCCGCTATCGCCGCCGGGAAGTTTTTCGAATTTTGGATTTCTGGCGTCGCCTTTAGCCGCCATCGGATACCAGGACCATGACAACCCGCGCGTCAGTTTCTTCTCGGCATCTTCGACGCCATCGGGTGCGGCGGCCCGTGAGGCCGGAGCCGCTTTCACCTCGTAGTGCACGATCTGCTGGCTCTTCTTGGGCGCGTTGATCATGCCCTTCAGCACTTTCTCGACGCTGTGCAGATGGTCGCTATTCGCGGCATATGTGATCGGAGTGAGGTTCTCCTCACTCCCCGGTCCGCCCAGTTGCTGATTCAGCAAATGGCCGCGCACATAAAGTCCTACTCCATCCCGGCGCAGGACGTCGGGTCTAACTTCGTCCCAGACGCCCGGCGAGGCCGAGGGTGCGCTGCCGGTATCATGTTTCGGTGTGAGCGGGTGCGCCACCATCGATGTGCCGCCGAGATTGGCGTTGACCGACCCATAACTGACCACCGTTTCTACGCTGCCCGGCGCCAGTTCCACTTCGACCTTCTTCTTGGGGTTGACCTCTCCGAGGATCTCGAACTTGCCTTCACCCTCGGGATCGAGCTCCAGGTTAGTCAATCGGTATTTCTTTTTGATCGGAGAAAGCCCGGCCTTGACCGAATCCTCGTCGGCATCGGGAGCGTCGGCAAGCTGCTTGGCTTCGGTCATTGCGGAATCGAGATCGAACTGCTTCTGCTCCGGCGAGCGGCCGTCGGGTTTCTCGCCGAGACCGAGGGCGCCGAGCAGCCCTTTGCCGATCGCGATGGCTTTGTCGATCAGCCAATCCAGGGCCTTGTCCACGCGTTCCTGAATGCTCTTGACGATTTCGGCGATCTTTTCACCGGGACTGGAGATTCCGACCCAATCCGCAAAGAAGCCGATCACCGGCGCGACCGTTCGGGCCATCGCAGCTTCGATCCAGTTCGCCGCGGAGGCGATGTCTCCGGCGACGATCTTGGCAATGGAATCCAGAACTGCATCCACCACCGAGAGGATCTTGTTCATCTTGGTGACGACGAATTGGATGGTGGTGTAGATGGTCTTGATGGCCTCGAGCACGGCGCCGACCGGGTTGGAAAGCATCACCAGTTGCTGAATACCGGCTTTGACGATGTTCACCGTGATCCAATTGGTGATGCCGCCGATCACGATGTTGTAGAGGTCCGAGAGACGGTCCTTGATGTGCTCCCAGAGCCCCGCGAAGCCGCCCTTGATGAGTGCCGAGATCCAGTTCCAGGCCTCCTCCAGAACCTTGGTTGCAGTGGGCCCGATCGCCTTCTCGAGTTTGCCGCGCAATTTGTCGGCGGTGATGCCGAGGATCTGGAGCGCGAGATCGAGGAGGCTGCCGAGGCTGAAGTCTTTGGGAGGTTTTATGCCCAGGTCTGCCAGCGGGCCCAGGATCCATTCCAGGAGGCCCTTCATGATGTGCGTCAGGATGTTGTCGAGGAACTGGTTGAAGCCTTTGCTGAGCGCGGCGAGCAGGTGGGAGAGAAACTCCACCGGATGCATGATGATGTCATCGAGCGCGGCGACAGCCTTGCCCAGCACGCTCAGCATCAGGTCGAAATTGATGCCGGCGGCTTCCAGGACGAAGCGGATCACCATGAGAGCCGCGCCGCTGAGGTCGCCATTGACGAAGACCGCGGCCAGGAAGTCCATCACCAGCTTCTGGATCTTCTCCCAGATGTCGGGGACCTTGACGAACGTGCTGATGATGGGAATATTGCTCAGGATGTTGTCGATGATGAATTTCTTGATGGGATCCTTAATGCATGCCGGAATGGCTTTCCAGACAGGTCCGAGAACCAGTCCCGGCAATTCCTTGACGACATTGGCAATTACTGAAACGATCTTTTTCAGGACGTTGAGGACGGGCTCCACAAAATCGGCGAGTTTGGCCACGCCCTGGCCCATCGAGTCGAACAGACCGGTGACTCCGCCCTGGACCCAGTCGCGCAGACTGTTGACCTTGTCCTCGACCCACTGGATGGCGCCCGACAGCTTGCCGAGAATGGAATTGCTGCGCAGGCTGGAAAAGAATCCTGTTGCGGTTGCGGCGATGCCGCCGATCTGGCCGGCCACCCAGGTGCCGGCGTCGGCGATCTTGCCGCCGAGGCTCACGATGGCGCCTTTGATCGCGGGCAGGATCTTGTCGCGCAGGGCTTCCTGGTTTTGCGTGACGCCCTGCGGCTGGCGCATGTGCAGCACCATGTCTTTGGCGTGCTGCAGCCACTCGTGCACCGTCGTGCGCAGGTTCAGAATGGCATCCAGCGGAATGATGGCTTTGATCTTCTCGACCAGGGCCTGCATCGGGCCGATGATGGGTTGCAGTTGCCCTTTGATCCAATTCCACGCTTCGCCGAGTTCCCGTTGCACCCACTGCAACAGCCCGTCCTGACCCTCCGGCTCGTTGCCGATGCCCAGTTGCTCCTTGACCCAGTTCCACGCGGCGGCCAGTGCATCGCGCACCGGCTGAGTCCAATCCCAGATTTGCCTGCCGAGAGCTTTGATCTCCTCCCAGGTTTCGGAGGCTACCTCTCCCAGGAAATCCACCACGGGAGCGCCGAACTTGTTCCACAGATCACCGAAGAAATCGCCGATGGGCGCGAAGAATTCCTTGATTTTGTCCCACGCCTCTCCAGCCATCTGTTCGAGCGCGTCGCCCAACTGACCGACCGCATCGAACAGCGGCTGGCAATCGCCATGACCCAGCGCGCTGACGATCGTGCCGGCGGAAGAGAGCAGCTTGCCGAAGGTTTTGATCAGCCCGCCGATGAACCCGCCGCTGTTTTCCAAGCCGCCGAAAATACCGCTGAAGGCGCCGCTGAGTTTGTCGCGCAGATACCCGGAAATTCCCTTGGCGTGAA
Organism: Candidatus Acidiferrales bacterium; assembly: GCA_035499435.1. Classification (GTDB taxonomy): domain Bacteria; phylum Acidobacteriota; class Terriglobia; order Bryobacterales; family Bryobacteraceae; genus Solibacter. Next base: position 27,389 of record DATJYW010000065.1, read on the forward strand.
TGTCCTGGATAAGAGAAACGATGCCCGGCGCGACTTCCTTTACCAGGCTCAAGAAAAAGTCCGCGCCCATTTCGATGACCTGGCCGGCCGCATCCACGAGTTTGCCGCCTGTGGCATCCCAGGCGGCGCCCGCGACGCCGGTAATTTTGCTCCACAGGCTGCGGCGCACGGGGGCGTCTTTGTCCTCGCCGTGGATGGGCATGCCGCCGGCGCGCCTGACAGATGCGCCCTGCTGCACGCAGTGGGTGGTCTCATGAGCCATCAGCCGGAGATTGTCCTGGGACTCACCCTTTCCCAGCCAGATATCGTTCTTGTGGGTGAAGGCGCGAGCATTGAGGGCTGCGGCTGACTCCTGCGCGGCGGCGCCTTCGTGCACACGCACGCCGCTCAGGTCGGCGCCCATTCGCGACTCCAGGGTGCGCCGCACCGGCTCCCGCAGAGGAGTGCCGGAGCCTTTTGTGGAAATGGCGTGCTGGGCGGCGGCGTCCAGGTTGGCCGATGAACCAGTCTCGGCCACCTTTCTGTGTACGGGCGTGTCCGAGGCCCCTTCGTCCTTCGACTTGCAGAGTACCGACGCCGTTCCGGAGGCGCGGTGCTGCATCTGCTCTTCGGGACAACCACAGCAGCGCTCCACGGTCGGGGACTGCGTCGTTTCGTCCTTGGAGGCGCGTTGGACGGCGGGGCCTTCGGTCTTGTCCTGTGCGGAAGCGCGTTGGACGGCAGGGGCCTCGGTCCTGTCCTGTGCGGAGGCGCGTTGGACGGCGGGGGTTTGGGTCTTCTCTTCGGTGGAGGCACGCTGCACCGCGGGGGATTGAGTCTTTTCGTCAGGTGAGGCGCGTTGGACGGCAGGAGTTTCAGTCTTGTTTTCGGGCGATGCGCGCTGTGCGGCCGGAGGCTGACTCTGGTCTTTTGTCTCGGTGGCGGTACGCTGAACGGGCGCAGACGGGTACGATTCCTTCTTCGGTTCCTCCTCCGCGCGTTGGACGGATGCGTCGGCCGGTGCGGGCTCCTGCTCGCGCTTCCCGGCCACCTGCCTTTGTAGCGACTCCAGGCGCGAAATTGTGGGCTGCCCGCTCGAAGGACCGCTGACCACATGGTCCGCGGCCTTATCGGCTTCATGCTCCGCGGCATCGCCGGGCGCGCCGACTTTCACCTGCCGCTGTACGCCTGATAGAGAGAATCGTGACGCCGTATCGGCGCCTCCGCCCGAATTCATAAAGGACGGCTTGCGCGAGACCAGGCGTGAAACCGTTCCGCCTCCGCCCGGCGAAGCGCGGGAGCTGTCCGGCCGTTTCTTGCGTAGCAGCGTGGCGTGACTCAGGAGAGACCTCCCAGAAAAGCAGCGAGCAGCGGTTCATTGCGGCCCGGTTCGTCGACGGAGCGGTCGATAAAACAGGATCCGGCCTTGCGATGTTCCGCCTGGATCGCCTCCTTGAGGTCTCCGGAGTGCACCTTGGGATCGGCACGATTCAGGGCGGCCAACGCCGCATTGACACAGGCATTCCGGATCTGGCCCCCGCTGAGCTGATAGCGCAACGAGATCTGTTCCAGGGCCTCGCTGCTCACCACGTGACCAGGCGGGAGGTGGATCTGCCACAAACGCCACCGCTCCTCGGCGTCGGGGAGCTGGAATTTAATGACCGCATCCATGCGGCGGCGGAAGGCCGAGTCGATGCTCTGGCCGGCGTTGGTGGTGATCACCACGATCCCGGTGTAGTGCTCCAGGCGCTGGAGCAGATAGTTGGTTTCGAGGTTGGCGTAGCGGTCGTTGGAAGATTTCACGTCGGTGCGGCGCGTCATCAGCGAATCGCCCTCGTCCAGGAGAAGAATGACGTTCAGGTCCTCGGCGCGGCTCAATACGCGGCTGAGGTTCTTTTCGGTCTCGCCGATGTACTTGTTGACCACGGCGGCGAGATCGACGCGGTAGAGGTCGAGCCCGAGTTCGGTGGCCAGCACACGCGCGGCCAGCGTCTTGCCGGTACCGCTCGGTCCCTCCAAAAGGGCGCGGACGCCGCGATTCATGCCGCCCGGAACCGTGGTGTGAAATCGCGCGGCCAGCCGTTCGCGATGGCGGCACCTTCCCTCGAGGACTCTGAGCTCCTGGCCCGTGGCTTCACGAACGATCAGTTGGGACCAGGAGGCCGGGCCGTCGATGCGCGTCGCGAGAGTATCCAGGACCTGGCGGTTGATCGCCCGAGCCGCGCGGCGCACGTCCGGCAGGGTGACGGAGGGCCGGCGGCCGAGGGCTGCGTAGTCGATCGCCAGGCGGGCGCACTGCCGGATGTATTTTGCGGGCAGGCAGAACGTGGAGGCGATTTGCGAAAGGCCGCTGGCCTGACCTTCGGGAGCGTGTTCCGCGAGCGCGCGCCCCCACAACTCTTCGCGCTGCTCGGGAGTCTCCAGGTCGAGTTGGATGGTGACGGCGTGGGCAGCCAGGGCGCCGCCGACGCCCCCATCGCTCCCGATCATCACACCCAACGGACCCTTGTATCCACTGAGCCCCGGCAATTCGAAGGTTTCGCCGGGTCCGGCTTCGATGGAGAAGACCGGCATGGAATGAGTCAAGGTGCAGAACGGACCAATCAGGCGCCAGCGATCGTCCGACACGGGTGTTGACGCCGCGCACTCGATCTCCAGGAGGCCGCGATTCAGTTGCCGCGCGAACGCGCCGAGCACGGCGGCGCGATCGGTCCCCGGCATTCCGCGGACGATCACAGTGCGGGTCCGGCCGCGCGCGGCCATTCCGGCGAGCTCCGTCAACTGTGTGCGCAACTCCTCGCCAAGCACCAGGCCGGATAGCGGCTCGAGGTCGTTCGGGCGCCCGAAACGGGCGCCGCCAAACATGGATTCGGCGGATTCGCCGCGCGCGGCGTTCCAGAGCACGGTCGGCACTCGCAAACCCCATTCCGAGCGCGGGGCATCGCGGTTCACGATCTCCAGAAATCCGGCTTCCAACAACTGGCGCATCAGCGGCCAAAGCTCCAGGGCGTCCTCGGCTCCGAGGACCTGTTGCAGGAGACCGACCGAAACGCGGTGCGTCTCCTCCCGCTGCTCGAGCGCGGCGAACAGCGGCGCGAAGTTGGCATCTTCCTCCACGGTTCCCACGAGAACGAAAGCCAGCGCGGCTTCGTGCGGCAGGCCGAGGGCCTGGCACATTTCC
>DATJYW010000066.1:0-6410 GCA_035499435.1 Candidatus Acidiferrales bacterium
ACCAGACGCGCGCTCTCCGGGGCTCCCTCAGATGAACCTCCGATAGCGAGCCTGCTCAGCAATCAGGTCAGGCGGGCAGGCCGAATGCCAGGCCCAATGCCCGGGCGCCGGCTGCGATCCGGCGTGACGCAGACGTTCCGCTGGCGGACCCAACAGGTGGCAGTAATACAGCAGAGATATGAAATGCCCGCGCTCGCGCCGGACAGGCTCGATGGTTTGTATCAGGGCGATCGGCTCGGGGTCGAATGTCACGTCCGTTTCCAATTCGGCCCTGGCGGTGAGGCGAATGCGTTTCTCGAAGGTTTCTTTGTAGCGGATGACCCCGCCCGGAATGTGCCAGCCCGGCCCGTAGTATTCGTCGTCACGCCACGTAAGCAGGGTACCCAGGCGATCGTCACGGATCAGCAGATCGACGTTGACAATGGGCACGATCCTGCTGAGGAACACGAACAGATCGTGAGGTACACCTTGTTCCAGCGCGCCGGCCCACGCGTCGATCGTGGCCAGCGCTTGCGCTCGGTCTTCCATTTGTCCCCTGGCGGCCGGGCCGGAACTCCGGTTGCGGGCCGTTCCGGCTGCCCCACGCGCTACTGTAACACCGTGAACTTCTGGTACATCTGTGCGGCATTGTCCGGCGTCACGATCGCGGATTCGAGCACGTAGTCCTTTTCAGGTTTGAAGCCTGGCTCGTGGAGAATGCGCCCCGCGATCTCCACGGCCTTGTCCACGCAAAGCGGGTACACGAATGTCGCGGCCAGAATGCCGTCCAACACCTTCCGGATGCCGCCGGCCGGTCCACCGAGGCCGTCCACGCCGACGAAGATCATCTCCTTCTCGCGGCCCAGCTCCTTTGCGGCCAGGTACGCGCCGATGGCCATCGGATCGTTGTGGCCGTAGACGACGTCGATCGCGGGCTGCGCGCGCAGGACTTCGGTCATGCGGTCTTTCGCCTTGGCCTGAATCCAGTCGGCCACCGGATCGGCAACGATCTTGATATCCGGGTATTTATCGAAGATTTCCTTCGCGCCGCGCTCGCGGTTGATCTCGCCTTCCACGCCCAGCAACCCGCGCATGGCGACGATGTTGCCCCTGGGCTTGCCATGTTTTTTCGCCAGGTGATCCACGATGAACTGCCCAGCGAGGCGTCCGATCGCGACATTGTCGCTGTGCACGTAGGTGGTGTAATTTGGCTGCAGAATGTCGCGCTCCAGGCAGATCACGGGGAGCTTCGCTTCCATCGCCTGTCCCATCACTGCAGTCAGCGCGGCGCGTTCGTTGGGCGCCACGATCAGCAGGTCCGGCTTCTGGCGAATGAAGGTCTCCACCTGGGCCACCTGCTTGCTGTTGTCCTGCTGCGCGTCGCTGATCACCAGCTTCACGTCGGGCATCCCTGAGAAGAGTTTCGCCATGAGCGCATTCTGCGCGGCGCGATAAGGCTCGGCGTTATTGGCCTGGCTGAAGGCCACCAGGAACTGCTTCTTCGCGCCGCCGCCGCACGCGGCCAAGAGCATCGACACCGCGACCAGGGTCCGCATCACGACTCCTTGCCTTCCCGCTGAACCGCTACAGCCAGCACGATGATTACTGCTTTGATCATCATTTCCACGTTGCTATCCACGTTATTCAATCGCAGCATATTGGTGAGCACACCCATGATCAAGGTACCCACGATCGTTCCCGAGATCGATCCTTTGCCGCCGGAGAGCCGCGTGCCGCCGATCACCACCGCGGCGATCGCGTCCAGCTCGTATGCCACACCGGCATTGGGATTGCCCTGGTGGTTCTCGGCCGCGTACAGCACGCCGGCCGCGCCCGAAAGCAGGCCGGAGAGCATATACACCCAGATCTTGGTGCGGCGAATGGGCAGCCCCGCATACTCCGCGGCTCTTTCGTTGTCGCCCACCGCGCGCACATGCCGGCCGAAGACGGTCCGCGCCAGCACCAGCCAGAAGATGGCTGCTGCCACGGCGTAGGAGCCGATCACGATGGCCTTTTCGCGGAACGTGGCGGCGAATTCCGCGGCAAGGTCGCGGCCGAATCCGATATCGATGTTCTGATTGCTGGTGATCCATTTCGCCAGCCCGCGCACGCCGATCATCGAGGCCAACGTGACGACGAACGGCTGCATGCGCGTGGCGGCGATCACCCCGCCATTGATCGCTCCCATCGCGCCCGACGCCGCCACTGCCACGAGAATGGCGACGGCGATGTGCTGTGTGTAGCCGCGCGCCAGCCACATCGCTACCAGCGAGGTGGAGAGCGCCAGGATGCTGCCCACGCTGAGATCGATGCCGCCGGTGAGGATGACGAAGGTCATGGCAAGCGAGATGATCCCGATGAGCGAAATCTGCCGCAGAATATCGGTAAGATTTCCCGCCTGGAGAAAGATGCGCGACCCGTCGCCGGCCGTGGGGCTGATGGCGATCGCCAGAATCACGATGCCCGCGAGGGCCGTCAAGCTCTGCGCGCGGCGCAGCAGGGCTATGGCCCGCATCAACAGCGGGCCCCGTCTATGAAATCGCCAAACGCGGCCGCGGCCATGATCTTCTCTTGTGTGGCGTCCCTGGCATAATAGCGCGCGGCAATCCGGCCGTCGCGCAATACCAGGATACGGTCCGAGCAGCGCAGCAACTCGGGCAGCTCGCTGCTCACCAGCAGGATCCCGGCGCCCCCGGCGGCGAGCTCATCGATCATGCGGTAGATATCCTGCTTGGCGCCCACGTCGATGCCGCGGGTGGGATCGTCGAGGAAGAGCACGCCCGGCCGCGCCAGCAGCCACCGGGAAAGCAGCACCTTCTGCTGGTTGCCGCCGCTCAGCCGGTTCAGCGGCGCATCCACCGACGGACAGTTCAGCGCGAGGTCCCGTGCCACGGGCGCGAGCTCGGCCGCCTCGCGCCGCCGGTCGAGCCATCCGAAGCGCGCCACCCGGCCGAGCACTCTCAGGGTGCTGTTTTCCAGAACGCTCATCTGCATCATGAGGCCCTGCAAACGGCGATCCTCGGGGACCAGCCCGATTGCGGCGCGCGCTTCGATCGACCCGGAGACAATGCGATCCAGCCCGTACAGGGCCGCACCCAGCTCGCTGCGCCCGCTACCCACCAGCCCGGCGATTCCCAGCACCTCACCGTGCCGCAGCTCGAAAGAGACGTCTTTCAGCATGGTAGTCGTCAGGCCCCGAACCATCAGAATCGGATCGGCGGCCGTTCGCTCCCGCCGTGCAGTGACCGCCAACTGGCGGCCCACCATCATGTGGATCAGCTCTTCCGCACTCGTGGAAGGCATCTCCACCGTTCCGACGGTGGCGCCATCCCGCAGCACCGTGGCGCGATCGGCGAGCCGGAAGATCTCATCCATCTTGTGCGAGACGTACACGATCGCAAAACCGCTCCGCTTCAGGTCGCGGATGAGGCCGAACAGGCGCTCCGCCGCGTCCTCCGAGAGCGAGCTGGTCGGCTCGTCCATCAGGATGATGCGCGCGCTCATGCTGAGCGCACGCGCGATCGCCAGGAGCTGCCGCTGGCCGATGGGGAGGGAAGACACGGGACGCCGGACCTCGCATTCCAGGCCCACCTGATCGAGGTAGGGGCGGCAGAACGCTTCCATGCGCTGCCCGGCGGCGTGCAGGTTGCCGATCACGATGTTCTCGCCCGCGGTGAGGCTGGGGAACAGGTCAAGCTCCTGGTAGATGATTCCGATTCCCAACCGCTGCGCGTCGACCGGGCTCGCGATGCGTACCGCGCGGCCGTCGATCGCGATCGTGCCGCTGTCGGCCCTGGTGGAACCGGCGACGATGCGCGCCAGCGTGCTCTTCCCTGCACCGTTCTCGCCCATGAGGGCGTGCACCTCGCCCGCGCGCACTTCGAAATGCGCCCCCTTGAGGGCGTACACGCCGCCATAATGTTTGGAAATGCCCGCGGCTGCCAGCACAGTTGCCATCCTAACGGTTTCGCCGGTCGGCATGTTACACTACCCCTCGCGTGCCCGGCTGTTCGATCCTGATCAATCGCAAGCGAGTCGGGCGGCCAGATCGCCGGCGACCTGCGCCTTCACGCCGCGGCGCCGGCCCGAGTCCTGTTGCTCACCTGCGCCGTGCTTACCGGCATGGCCATGCTGCGCGCTACAGCATCAACTGCCCGCCGTTGATCTCGACTGTCTGGCCCGTGATGTAGCTGGCCGCATCGCCGGCAAGGAACGCGATGACGGTAGCGCATTCGTCCGATTTGCCGGTGCGGCCCATGGGAATCTGCGAAACGAAATTGCGGATCATCTCCGGCGTGGAGAACACCTCGTGAAACGGCGTGTCGATCACACCGGGCGAGACCGCGTTGACCCGGATTCCCTGCTGGGCGAGTTCCTTCGCCATCGACTTGGTGATCGAAATCAGCGCCGCTTTCGCGGCTGCGTACGGGCCCGCGCCGGGTCCTCCGCCATTGCGTCCGGCGATGGACCCCACGTTGACGATCGCGCCCCGTTTGCGCCCGATCATCGAAGGAATCACCGCCTGCGAGCACAGCACCGCGCTGGTCAGATTCAAATTCAGGATGTTGTTCCAGCGGTCGGCGGTAATTTCGGCGAGCTTCATCCGCTCCACGAGCGACCCGGCATTGTTGACCAGGATATCGATCGGGCCCAGTTTCGCGGCGGTTTGCATCGCCATCTCGCGCAGCGCGGCTTCGTCGCGCACGTCGGCCTGAATAGCCAGCGCGCCGGTCCTGGCGCGCACCTTTTCGGCGCCGTCCCGATTGCGATGGTAGCCGATCGCAACCCTGGCCCCGAGCTCCGTGAAGACCTCGGCGGTGGCCGCGCCGATGCCCGAAGATGCGCCGGTGATGAGCGCGACCTTGCCGGTCAGATCCATGTAGTTCCGCATAAGTGTTATTCAGAAGTCCTAATCGAATGATAAACGGAGGATCAGGCCGGCGAGTAAGGTCCGAAGATTTTCTGCTACACTGAAAGCTACAGGAAGTAGATCCGCACCCCTCTCCCCTCACTGGTAGTTGGCCCCGCTGATTTCCCTCCGCACAATACAGATGAAAACTTTCACAGACTTTCCCCTTTCCGCTCTTTTGAAGAGCAATCTGGCAAAGCATGGCTTTGCCGAACCAACCCCCGTGCAGGCGCAGACCATCGAGCCCGCGCTTGCCGGAAAAGACATTGTCGCCACGGCGCAGACCGGCACCGGAAAAACCCTGGCGTTCGTATTGCCCTTGATTCACCGGCTCCAGAAGCAGAACGGGTCCGGAGTTCGCAGCGTGATCCTGACGCCAACCCGTGAGCTCGCCATGCAGATCCACGACACGTTCGCCAGGATGGCGGCCGGTTCCGGCGTTCGCGCCGCGGTGATCGTCGGCGGCGTAGGCGAAAATCCGCAGCTTCAGGCGATCCGCAAGGGAGCCCAGGTCCTGATCGCGACACCGGGCCGGCTCTACGATTTTCTCAGCCGCGGACTGGTCGATCTCGCGGGCGTTCGGATCCTGATTCTCGATGAAGCCGACCGCATGCTCGACATGGGCTTCCTACCCACGGTGCGCCGCATCATGGAAGCCACACCCGCCGACCGTCAGACCCTGCTCTTTTCCGCCACGATCGAAAGCTCGGTCAAGCACCTGGTAGAGACGCAGGTACGGGATGCCGTGCGCATCGAGGTCGGCTCCACCACCGCGACGGCCGATAAAGTGGATTTGCACCTCTACGAGGTGGAGCAGGACGGCAAGTTCGTCCTGCTGCAATCGATGCTCCAGGAGCAGGGCGGCTCCTTCCTGGTTTTCGCGCGCACCAAGCACGGGGCCGAGCGGCTCTCCAAACGGCTATCGCGCGAGGGCACGGTGAAGACCGCGGCCATTCATGGCGATCGCAGCCAGAACCAGCGCAATCAGGCGCTGAAGGGCTTCCAGGACGGCTACTACCGCGTCCTTGTGGCCACCGACGTCGCGGCGCGCGGCATCCACGTCGAAGGCATCTCGCACGTAGTCAATTACGACCTGCCGCAGGTTCCCGAAGACTTCATCCACCGCGTGGGACGTACGGGCCGCGCCGGAGCGCGCGGTACGGCATCGACGTTCGCGACGCGCGCGGAGCGGTCCGAGATTGCGCGGATCGAGCGTACGCTGAACACGAAACTCACCCGGAAAGGCGCAGCCGCCAACGTGGTGGAGCTTGCGCCGCCGCCGCAACGCTTGCGCTCGTTCAGCAGGCGGCGGAGCGGACCGGTGCGGCGGCAGCTTTCGTGGGTCGTCTAAGAACCGCCGGGTATCTCCGAATTTCCGGGGCTGAAAGCTGATAATGTCATAGGCAGGTACAGCCCATTCAAATTGGATGTCCTGTCCGGGAGACGCAGGCGGGACGTGTAATCGGAAAGGAGAACCATGGAGTTCACAAGACGGGATATCGCGAAGATCGCGCTGGCGTCC
>DATJYW010000067.1:0-18444 GCA_035499435.1 Candidatus Acidiferrales bacterium
GAGGCACAACACACAAACAGCTCGCACCTCAGATACCTCCGTGCAGCCATCATACGCGAAAAAGAGCGACCGAACGGCCGGTCTACGGTTCCGTACGCGCCGCAGCAGACGACGGCGCCGGTGCGCCAACCGCTTTCTGCCGGCGCTTGAGAAAGCCGGTTACCCACCAGCCAATCCCCGTCAGAAGAACCGCGAGCATCAGCCAGCGCACCATGGACGCCGCCAGCGCGAGATTCCACTCCGGCAGCTCGATCCGATACTGGCTCAGGCGATCGGCGCGCTCCAGCATCCAGTGCCATCCCGTGTGCGCCACCAGCGCCGAAGCGATGATCGTCCCCATGCGCTCGGCTACCACTACGCGGAAGAAGAACTCCAGGACGGGAACCAACACCAAAAGCACTAGAAGCTGGCCCAACTCCACTCCGATATTGAACGAGAGCAGAGAGGCGAGCAAATGCGAGCCCGCGAACTGCAGACTCTGGCGCAGGGCGAACGAGAATCCGAATCCGTGGACCAGGCCGAAGCCAAAGCTCATCATCCATCGCCGCCGGACCGTGCTGCCGCCCACGATGTTTTCGAGCGCCATATACACGATCGAGATCGCGATCAGGGTTTCGATCAGAGGCGGAAACCACAGAACGTCGGGCCCGAGGTTGTAGGCCGAGGCAATCAGCGTGATCGAGTGCGCGGCGGTGAACGAGGTCACCACCGGGATCAGCGCGCGAAATCGCCGGAAGGGGATCACCAGACAAAACAGAAAGAGCAGGTGGTCGGTGCCGTCCAGTATATGGAAGAATCCCAGCCGGATGAATCGCAGCGCGGCCTGGTGCCAGCGCGGGTCGAGCCGCACCAGGCCGGGATCGCCGGTGAATTCGAACGCGCGGACGGCGCCGCCGGGCGTTACGAAGCGGATCACCGTTACGACTCGAATGCCGAGGCGCGCCAGCGCGGAGTGAATGGAGAAGCGCGAGGCTTCGCTGCGGATGGGGTACTCGAACCAGACATCCAGCAGCGTCTGGTTCCAAGCCACGTTGACGTTTCCGGGCAGCGGCGGAGCCGCGAGGTTTGCGACTGCGGTCTCGTAGGAAACGAAGGAACGGTCCGATTCCAGCGAGACGCGCGCGGCAACAACGCGCGGCCTTTTCGGCAGGGGCGCCTCGTCCTCGTAGAGCTGAATGAAGTCCGCTAGCCACAGCAGGGCCACGTCGGGGAGCATGGGGGCGGCGCGGTCCAGATCGAGATAGCCGTTTTCGCGCTGCGGAAAAATCACGTCGCGCATGGATTTCAGCGGGACTCGAACGACCACGTTGAGATGCCCGGCCTGGGGCTTGACGAAGAGCTGCGCGGTCACGTCGTTAGGGATGTCGTGAGCGGCCAGGGCGAAGGGAAGCACGAAAAACAGTGCTGCGAGGCGGACACGGGAAAGGTCGTGTATAATCGCTTCCATTCGTGAAGAGTAGCTTACCTCGGAAAGGGGAGGGATGAGAAGTATGAATCGGAATCGTCGTGTGGGTGCGATGTTCGTTGCGCTCCTCCTCGCGCTAGGAATTGGCTCGATTGTGCTGGACCATATCGCCAGAGTGAAGGCCGCGGGAGTGATGGCGCCGCGATTCGAGGTCGATCCCATGTGGCCGAAGCCGCTGCCCAACCACTGGCTGCTGGGCAACGTGATCGGCGTCGGCGTGGACTCCAACGACCACATCTGGATCGTTCACCGTCAGGCATCGCTGGAGGCCATGGAGAACTATGCGGCGGCCAATCCGCCGGGCCCGAAACGGCGCGCGGGCGTCGTGGAGTCGGAATGCTGCGCACCGGCGCCGCCGGTTTTGGAGTTCGATGAGGCAGGAAACCTGCTCGCCTCCTGGGGCGGACCCGGCGAAGGCTACGACTGGCCGGAAACCAACCACGGAATCTTTATCGACTACAAGGGCAACGTATGGATCGGCGGCAACGGACGTCCTGCTCCCGGCAGCGCTCCTGCCGGCGCCGCGGGACGAGGCGCCGGACGTGCGGGAGCGGGCGGAGCGGCCCCCGAAGGCCAGCCCGCGCCGGGCTACTTCAATGACAATATGATCCTGAAGTTTACGCAGTCGGGCAAGTTTCTGATGCAGATCGGAAAGCCCGGGGCCAGCAAGGGAAGCAACGACGTCGAGAACGTTAAGGGCGCCGCCAAGATGTATGTCGATCCGAAGACGGATGAGTTGTACGTCGCGGACGGGTACGGCAACCACCGTGTAATCGTCTTCGATGCCGAGACCGGAAAGTACAAGCGCCATTGGGGCGCCTACGGCAACAAACCAGACGACAAACCGCTGGGCCGCTACGAGCCGTCCGATCCGCCGGCACAGCAGTTTCGGAATCCGGTGCACTGCGCGGAGTTGTCGCACGATGGACTCCTGTATGTGTGCGATCGCCCCAACGACCGCATCCAGGTGTTCAAACCGGATGGCACATTTGTAAAGGAAGTCTTCGTCGCGAAGAACACTCTGGGCGACGGCTCGGTATGGGACATCGCATTCTCCAAGGATCCGCAGCAGAAATATATCTACCTAGCCGACGGCTCCAACGAGAAGGTCTATATCATCCAGCGCGACACAATGGAGATCCTTACCAGCTTCGGCGATGGCGGCCGGCAGCCGGGCGAGTTCTATGCGGTGCACAGCATCGCCACCGATTCCAAGGGCAACATTTTTACCACCGAGACCTATCGCGGCCAGCGTATCCAGAAATTCCTTTTCAAAGGACTGGCTGCGGTGACCAAGAAGGACCAGGGTGTGGTGTGGCCGAAGTCAACGAAGAACTGAGGCGGGCAGCGAGCTTGTTTACCTACTGGTCGGTAGGCTATTGACTTCGCTCAGGGAAGCGCCTAGACTCGGCTTAAGACGGTCCGGCTGCTTGGAGAAAAGGAGCAGACCATGAGGGATGCATTCTGTATTGGGGCTCTTCTGCTGCTGCCCGGCATGGCCATGGCTGCGGATTCGGGCGCGGCGCCAGTCACTTTTGCCAAAGATATAGCCCCCATTTTTCAGGAGAAGTGCCAGGACTGCCACCGTAAAGGGACCGCGGCGCCGATGCCGCTGGTCACCTACGAGGAAACTCGGCCGTGGGCGAAAGCGATCCGGCAGCGGGTGATCACGCGCAACATGCCGCCGTGGCACCTGGATAAGACGGTCGGCATCCACGAATTCCAGAACGATCGCTCGCTCTCCGACGCGCAGATCGCGACCATCGTGCGTTGGGTGGATTCCGGCGCACCGATGGGCGACCCGAAAGACATGCCGCCAGCCAAGAGATTTCCCGAGGACGAGGGATGGCTGTTGGCAAAAACGTACGGGCAACCGGACCTGGTGCTCAAGTCCGAGCCGTACACCATGCCGGCGCACGGCCAGGACGTGTGGTTCAAGCCTCTCACCGATGTTCCGCTGACGGAGGCGCGCTGGGTGCGGGCCGTAGAAATGCGTCCGGGGAGCACGGCCGGCCGCAAGATGATGCATCACGTGCTGGCGCGGCTGATCCAGGACGAGACGGGCGGGCCGGCCAACCCGGGCGCGGCGGACAACGCCGCTGGCGGGATGGCCAACGCGGGTCTGCTGATGGAGTGGGCGATCGGCAAGAATTTCGATATCTACCGTCCGAACTGCGGCAAGCTGCTTCTTCCCGGCTCGCACATCTGGTGGGAACTGCACCTTCACGCCGTCGGCGAGGAGATCCGCGATCATGCCGAACTGGCCGTCTATCTTTATCCCAAAGGCGAGACGCCCAAGTACCGAACTTACCTGACGCTGTTCAGCGCCACTTCGAACTTCGGCTCGGGTATCGATATTCCGCCGAATTCGATCTCCGAGAGCCAGGGATATCACTTGCTGCGCCAGCCGGCGCGACTGGAAAATTTCCAGCCGCACATGCACCTGAGGGGCAAGGCGATGTCCATGGAGGCCATCCTGCCCGATGGCACGACCCAGATGCTGAGCTTCGTGGATCACTTCAACTTCAACTGGATGAATAATTACATCTATGCGGAGGACGCGGCTCCGGTGCTGCCGAAGGGGACGCTGATCCATGTCACCGCCTGGCACGACAACACGCGCACGAACCCGAATAATCCCGACCCGGATCAGTGGGTGGGTTTTGGCGATCGCACCGTGGACGAGATGGCGCATGCCTGGGTCAACGTGACCTACATCAGCGACGCGGACTACGCCGCATGGCTGGCCGCGCACAGGCCGAGGCGCCCCGCAATCGCCGGGACGCAGCAATAATCCCACATGCCTCCTCGCCGCGTCGTATCGGCACATCGATGGATGACAATCGTGTTGGCGAGCTGCGCCCTGCTCGGGGCGCAGGCGCTGCCCTTCGAGCCGCCTCACGAGTTCGGACAGAGCATCACCGGCGCGTTTGAAGGCTGGTTCCCGAACGCTGACGGCAGCTTCAACCTTCTGCTCGGATACTACAACCGCAATCTGAAACAGGAAATGGAAATCCCGATCGGCCCGGATAACCGGATCGAGCCCGGCGGGCCGGACCAGGGTCAGCCGACGCATTTTCTCCCAGGGCGGCAGTGGGGAGTCTTTACGATTCGCGTGCCGAAGGATTTCGGCGACAAAAAGCTGACGTGGACGCTCACGATCAACGGCAAGACGACCGCGATTCCCCTGAGCCTGAATTCGCTCTGGGAGGTCGAACCGTTCCGCGAGGCCAGCGGGAATGCTCCGCCATTCATCGGATTCTCGGCAAGCGGGCCATGGATACAAGGTCCCGCGGGCAAAGCCAAATCTTTGACGGCTGCGCTGGCGGAAGCGGCTGATCTGACCGTGTGGGTTGCCGACGATGCGACTGCTCCGCTGGCCGGAGCCCGTCCGAGAACGCCCGCGGTCGCACTGTCCTGGAGCAAATTCCGCGGCCCGGGAACAGTCACCTTCGAGAACGCGCGGCCGCCGGTGGAGAAGGCCGATTTCGACGCGCCGCCCTCGACCAAGTTCACGGGGAAGGCGACCACCTCCGCCACCTTCAGCGAGCCGGGCGAGTATATTCTCCGCGTGGTGGCCAACGACTGGTCCGGCGACGGCGGCCGAGGCTTCCAGTGTTGCTGGTCGAACGCCGAGGTGAGAGTTTCGGTGAAACCGGCGCGCGGAGAATCCCACTGAAGGGGCCGACTCGAATATGTTCCGACAGACACTCTTACCTGCGCTCATTTGCGTAATCGCGGCTCATGCCGCCGCACCCGACGGGGAGGCGCTCTACAAGCAGCGCTGCGGCACGTGCCACGATGGCAAGCCGCAGCCACGCATGCCTCCGCGCCAGGAGCTGAGCGGACGCACGCCGGAAGCGATTTACCAGGCGATGTTCGGCGGTGCGATGGCTGTACAGTCAGCCGGCTTGAGCGCCGACGAGGGTCGCGCCATCGCACGCTTCGTCACCGGAAAGGAGTTTGGCAAAGTTGCGGCCACCGGCTCCGGCAAATGCTCGGCGACCCCTGGCTCGCTCTCTATGAGCGACAGCGACTGGAACGGATGGAGCGCCGATCTGGCCAATACCCGTTATCAACCGAAGCCGGGACTCAGTGCCGCCGAGGTTCCGGGCTTGAAGCTCAAGTGGGCCTTCGCATTCCAGGGTGACACTTCGCGCTCCGCGCAGCCTGCCGTGGTCGGAGGGCGCATATTCACCGGCAGTGCGAGCGGTGCAATCGCGTCGCTCGATGCCGCGACCGGTTGCATCTACTGGCGGTACGACGCCGAGGCCACCGTGCGCACCGCCGTCGCGATAGGGAAGGCTGGCGCCAAGACGATCGCCTATTTCGGCGACGTGCACTCCAATGTCTACGGCCTCGACGCCGCAAGCGGACAGTTGCTCTGGAAGGTGAAGGTCGAAGATCACCCTTCATCGCGGATCACCGGTGCGCCGGCGTTCTACGACGGCCGGCTGTACGTCCCGGTTTCGTCGATCGAAGAGGCTTCCGCCATGTCGCCGGCGTACGAGTGCTGCAAGTTCCGCGGCAGCATCGTCGCGCTGGACGGCGTCACAGGCAAACAGATCTGGAAGACGTACTCCGTGCCGGACCCAGCCAAGCCGATCAAGAAGAGCGCGACGGGAACGCAGCTCTGGGGACCCGCGGGCGCGGCGATCTGGTCGGCGCCCACGATCGACGTGAAGAAGAAGGTGATCTACGCCGGCACCGGAAATTCCTATACCGACGTGGAGACTCATACCACCGACGCGATCCTGGCGTTCGATCTGGCGACCGGCAGCCTTCTGTGGTCGAGCCAGGTGACGCCCAAGGACAACTTCACCATGGGCTGCATGCGCGGCACCAACTGTCCTGAGGAGAAGGGCCCGGATTTCGATTTCGGGTCGTCGCCGATCCTGCGCGAACTCCCCGGCGGGAAGCGCGTGCTGGTATGCGGGCAGAAATCGGGCGTCGTGTGGGGACTCGATCCCGACCAGCGCGGAAAGGTTCTCTGGCAGACTCGCGTGGGTCAGGGCAGCGCGTTGGGCGGAATCGAGTGGGGTCCCACCGCCGACCTGGAGAACGCCTACGTGGCGGTTTCGGATGTAATCGCGCCGGGCGGCCATCCGGGTGGGCTGCACGCGGTCAGGCTCTCCACCGGGGAGAAGATCTGGACGGCGCCTCCGGCGGAGCTGCATTGCACGGCCGGCGCCAAAGGCTGCAACAGCGCGCAGTCCGCCGCGATCTCATCCATACCGGGAGTAATTTTTTCCGGTTCGGTGGACGGCCATCTGCGGGCATATTCCGCCAAGAGCGGCGAGATCGTCTGGGACTTCGATACCGCGCGCGACTTCGATACCGTGAACGGTGTGGCCGGGAAGGGCGGCTCGCTCGATTCCGCCGGTCCCGTGGTTGCCAATGGAATGGTGTTCACCAACTCCGGCTATGGGATGTGGCAGGGGTTGCCGGGAAATGTGCTGCTTGCTTTCGGGAAGTAGTGGAGGAGGACGCATGCGTCTGCTCATATTCGGATTGACTTGTATTGGGCTCGCCGCAGGGGCCAGCTTCGACAAAGACGTGCTGCCCGTGCTGCAGAAGAACTGCCAGAGCTGCCATCGCCCCGGAGAGGTGGCGCCGATGTCGTTCATGACCTACCAGGAAACCCGCCCGTGGGCGAAGGCCATCAAAGCGGCGGTGCTCTCGAAGAAAATGCCGCCCTGGTTCGCGGACTCCAGGTACGGCCACTTTCAGAACGAGCGGCGGCTCAGCGACACAGAGGTCAGCGCTCTGGTCAACTGGGCCGATGGCGGCGCTCCCGAGGGCGATGCCAAAGACAAGCCCGCGCCAGTCGAGTTCATGCAAGGCTGGAACATCAAGCCGGACGCGGTGATCCAAATGCCGAACGCATTCGACGTTCCGGCGTCCGGAATTCTGGAATACCAGTACGTCGTCGTCCCCACGCATTTCGAGAAAGATATGTGGGTTACAGCGGCGGAAGTTCGACCAGGCAACCGGAGCGTGATGCATCACGTGATCATCTACGTGCGGCCGCCGGGCTCGAACTATCTGAAGGACGCGCAGCCGGGGGTTCCCTTTGTCCCGGTGCACTGGGAGCGCGACGCCAACGGTGCGGCCGTGCGCCGGATCCCGCCGCCCGCTGCCCCGCAGCCCAATGCCCAGCCGGCCGCGCCAGCCGCCAATATCGGCCAGCGGCCAGTCGACCCCATGGCCGGAGTGGAGCTGCTGACCGCCTATGCCCCCGGCCTTCAGGAGCAGCGTTTCGATTTGCCCGTTGCCGATGCCGCCAAGTTCGTGCCGGCGGGATCGGATCTCATCTTCCAGTTGCACTACACGACCAACGGCAAAGCGGCCAGCGACCAGACCAAGGTCGGGCTGGTGTTCGCGGCGAGCCCGCCGAAGTACCGGTATCTGACCAGCAATGCGACCCAGCGGAACTTCGAGATTCCGCCCAACGATCCGAATTACGAATCGCGCTCGGCGGTGATCGTCAATTCGCCGGCGCAGTTGGTCTGGCTGATGCCTCACATGCATCTTCGCGGGAAGGATTTTCTCTTCCAGGCGGTGTATCCGACCGGTGAGACCGAGACCCTGCTGAGCGTCCCCAAGTACAATTTCAACTGGCAACTGGGTTACGAGGAAGCCAAGCCCCTCCCGTTGCCGAAAGGCACGAGAATCGAATGCACGGCACATCACGACAACTCGGCCAATAATCCCGCGAACCCCAATCCGAACATTTCGGTCCGCTGGGGCGATCAATCGTGGGAAGAGATGATGATGGGATTCTTTTCGGTAGTCGTGGATGCCGGTGTGAAACCGCAGGATGTGATCGTGCGGACCCAGCCGGCTTCCCGCCCGGCACTGTAAAACATATGACGAAAACCACGTCGCGCCTTCTGCTTTTCGGCCTGGTGCTGCGGCTCCAGGCCGCTATCACCGAGCCGGTCCGCGTCGAGCAGGGTCTGCTCTCCGGCGTTGCCGGCGCCGCATCCGAAGTCCGCGTATTCAAGGGAGTGCCCTTCGCGGAAGCCCCGCTGGCGGACCTCCGATGGCGGGCGCCGAAGCCAGCCCAGAAATGGACCGGCGTTCGCAACGCCTCCGAATTCTCCGCGATCTGCATGCAGCGGCGGCCGAATGCGGCCGGCATCGGCTCCGAGCCGCGGCCGATGAGCGAAGATTGCCTGTACCTGAACATCTACACCGCTGCCAAGTCCGCGAACGACCGGCTCCCCGTGATGGTCTGGATCCACGGCGGCGCGCTCACTGCCGGCGCCGGGTCGATCTACGACGGCGAACAACTGGCCAGGAAGGGCGTGGTGGTGGTGACGATCAACTACCGCCTGGGCGTCTTCGGATTCTACGCGCACCCTGAGCTGACGAAGGAATCCGATCGCCGCGCGTCAAGCAATTACGGCCTGCTCGACCAGATCGCTGCGCTGCAATGGGTGCAGAAGAACATCGGGGGATTCGGCGGCGATCCCCAGCGCGTCACCATCTTCGGCGAATCCGCCGGATCGTGGAGCACCAACCTGCTGGCGGCCAGTCCGCTGGCGCGCGGCCTGTTCCACCGCGTCATCGGCGAAAGCGGCGGGCAGTTCGAACCCATGAAGAGCCTGGCGCAAGCCGAAGAGACGGGAGCGAAACTCGGGACGCTCGCCAGCCTGCGGGCCAAGCCCGCCGACGCGCTCCAGTCTGAACTGGGAGCCTCGTTCGTCGGACCCAACGGCGGTTACTCAGGACCCTTGGTAGACGGCTGGTCCTTGCCGGAGGATGTTTACACCATCTACGCCAAAGGCAAGCAGGCGGACGTCCCGCTGCTGATCGGGTCGAATGCCGACGAGGGCACGATGTTTACGCCCGCTGCGACGAACCTGCAATCGATGAAGGACCAGGCGCGGCAGCGGTTCGGTCCCGCGGCGGACGCGTACCTGAAACTCTACCCGGCGGAATCCGACGGCGAGGCCTGGCGGGCGTCGGCTGCCAGCATGCGCGACCAGGTATTCGGCTGGGAGATGCGCACCTGGGCGCGGATGCAGACCAAGACCGGCAAGTCGAAAGTTTATCTGTACTTCTTCAGCCATGTGCCGCCAGGTCCGATGGCCGCACGCATGGGCGCGTTCCACAGCGCGGAAATCGCTTACGTCTTTCACAACACGCACCGGCCTGGCCGGGCATGGGAAGAGTCGGACCACCAGCTTGCCGAAATCATGTCCTCGTACTGGGTGAATTTCGCAACTACCGGGGACCCGAACGGCAAGGGACTGCCGGCGTGGCCGGCCTTCGATCCGGCCAAGGATCTCGTCATGGGCTTCGGCGACAAGGTCGAGGCAGTTCCGCTGCCGCACAAGCCCGAGCTGGATTTCTGGGAGAGCTACGTCGAGAACAGAAGGAAGTCGCCCGATCGCCAGGGAGCGCAATAGTTCCGAACTCACTTGTTCGGCGTGGTCACCTTCCCGGTAGGGAATGAATCGGGGTCCGGCGCGCCGGTTCCGGTCGAACCGAGGAACAGCTTGCGGCCGTCGGGGAACGTCACGTTGCGCGCGTTCGCCCGCTTTTCGGAATGATCGCGTGCCTGGTAGCCATCCACCACCACGTCGGTTCCCACCGGAAACGTGTTCTTGTTGGCTCCGCGGCGGAGAAGGGTATTGGGGCTGCCGCCCTCGACCATCCACACTTCCTTGGTGCCGTCATCCTTCGTGATTTCCACGTGAATCCAGGTATGGGGGTTGACCCACTCGATTTTCACGATCTTCCCCTTCAGCAGGATCGGGGCATTGGCGTCGAATTCGGACCCGAAGGCGTGATGCGCCGCCATGGGCCGCACCAGCGCCAGCACGATGAATACCGCAAGGGATGCCAAAAGTTTCATTCGCATGAATTACCTCCAAGTGGGCCGGTCATTTCGCGGCCTTGGCCGCTGCTTGTTCATTGTCTCGCAATCGCGCACCTTTCAGAATGTCGGTAAGCGCATAGTTGGCTTCGTGGCACGCGTACTCGTAAATCTTTCCATTGGTGGCAGGCCAGGCGTACTCGCCGGTCCAGGGCCTGGCCCAGGTCGCCGGGTCTTCGATCGTGAACCGGTACAGTAGGGTTCGATCATCGATCCGGCTGAAGCGTTCGATCACGTGCAGGTCCTCGGTCGATCCGCGGAAGCGCGTCTTGGCCGTGAAGTTCGTGGTATCGACCACCAGCGTGTCCCCTTCCCAGTGGCCGACGGAATCGCCCATCCAGAGCCGGGTGCTCTTCGGCAGGTGCTGGGCATTCATACGGACGACCCGCGCGTCGTGCACCATCTCCGTCAAAATCATCACCGCGTTTGGCGTCTGGACGATTTGATGGAGGTTGTTGTAGAAGTAGTCCGGCAGCGCCGGCGGCCCCGAGGTGGAACCGAATCCCAGCAGGCAGCGCTCACCCAGCGGCCTGCGCTCGGGATCGTCGTACGCGCCGGGAGCTTTTTCCAAACCTGGATCGTTGGCATTCTCCTGCGTGTCCGAAGTGGGCCTTGCGCGGGCTGCCGCCATGCGCTGCAACGCCGCGGGGATCATCGGAGGCACCCGGCCATCCGGCGGATCGACGACGATCGAGGAGCGAATCTCGCCGTTCACCACGTTGAAAGCCGAACCGGGATCGAGCCAGCCGGAGTTGTAGCCGCCGACGTTGCCGGCGGGACCGACCGATCCATCGCCGCCCTTCGGTGGGGCGGGCCGGTCGCCCGCGATCGCCTTGTCTCCCTGCTCTCTTTGCAGGGCCGCCGCGATTTCACGCTTGCGTGCCTCCTCCTTGGAGTACACTGCCGGGGCGCCTGACGGCCGGTCCACAGGCGTCAGTGTGGCGAGGTCGTAGGTACCCTGCAAGTCGGGATGGCCGTCGGCCAGGCGATGTGGACTGTAGGCCTTGGCCGGAGCTTTCTGGCTTTGCGCCGCGGCCGGTTCAGGTATCGAGAGGAGCAGGGCCGCCATCGCCGGCACACCCGCAAACAAGAGGTTCCGCATCGCCGTGCCTCCTTGTCACCGAGTCAGCGGAGTCTTACGCCACTGGCCGTACATCAGTTCCTCCACGAACTCCACGCACTTGAAGTCCAGGAGCTGAGCATTCTTCTCCTGGCGGCGGTAGAGAGGCATGCTGATCTTCCACGGGCGCGTGAACACGTTGGGATCTTCGATGGTCGCCTCGTAGGAGATCACATCCGGACTGATGCGCGTGTATCGCTCCACCACGTGCAATGCGTCGCTGTGAAAATTCCCCGCGCGGTCGAACCAGGATTGGTCGTTGAAACCGGTCACATCGACAACCAGGGACTCGCCCTCCCAGTGACCGAAGGACTGGCCCATCCAGGAATCGACGGGAGCCGGCCCCGGGTCTTTGAGGTAGATATTGCGCACCGCGCCGGCATACTGGTAGGCGATGAAGATCTGGCTCGCGCTTTGAAGAATCTGAAACGGCTGGGGGATGTACGTCGCGCGCGGAACTCCGGGCAGGTAGCACTTGATCTCCGGGTCGCGAGTCAGCCAGTTTTCCTGATTCTCCTGTTTCTTCTTCAGGGCTTCCGGCTTGTACGGGATTTCGCCTCCCACCACCACACCCAGGCTGGGGGGCACCGAGCCTACCGCTCCGAGCGCCAACACCTGTGCCGCCGGCACCGGACCGTAGGGCCCAGGCCGCAGCGCCATTGCAGGCCGCGCATTGTGGCCCTCGAGATCGTAGTTCGCTTCGTTAAGCACCTGCCAGATGCCGTTGAGATCGGGTTTGCCGCCTTCGGCACGCGGCGCGCGATACGTCGAGGTCTGGCCAGCCAGCGACGCCGCGGCGCACGCCAGGAGCATGCCCGCGACGACAATCCTCATCGCCTTTCGAATGATGATCTGCATCAGCCCAGCATCCTTTTTGCTCATCATACCGGATTCTCCTTCCGGGAGCACCATATTTCTTGACCGGACGGACGGTAGGGAACCGCACCGCACGGTCTAATGCTTTTTGGGCGAAGCAGGCCGCCCGAACTTCGCGGCATCAATTGGGACATTGATCTGCACCTCGCTCAATTGAATCGCGTCTCGCCCGTCCATCCACGCGAAGACCCTCCGGAACGGCATCTTGATTCCGCCCACATCGCGATAGTCGGCGTAGTCCACTTGCGTGGGCACCCGGCCGATCGGCGACTTGCCGTAGCGCACCACGCGCAGCAGCAGGCCCGATTCCTGATCGAAGTACAAGGTTGCCAGGACGCCCCGCGGTCCCGTCCCTTGCACCACGTTGACCAGGCGATCCTGGCCGATCGCCGCCATGCTCGCTTCCTTCGAGGTTTGGCTCGAAGGTCCCGGAAGGTCGCTGATGGTCACCGGCATGCTCACGCGCAGATTGGTGAGCACCTGCTTGATCTGCCCGGGAAAAGCAAGCTCCGCATCCAGCTTGGCCCCGTCCAACTCGCCGCCCATCAACTGGTACTCGCCGAGCACGGTGAGCGGCGTCACCAGCCAGCCCTCGCTGCCGTTGTAGGATCTCACGCTGATGCCGCGGTCCGGACTTTCCGGAAAATCGATCAGCGTCGCGTGCTGATCCGGGAATTTCGCAAAAATCTCAACTCTGCCCCCGCCGCCGAAGCCGCCGAAGCCTACGCTCTTACCCTTCGCCGCGTAGCTCTTGATGCCTGCCAGACGCTCGGCTCCGCCGATCGCCTGCAGATATTTGTCGATGATCGCATCCGGCGAAGGCTGGCCGGGCATTTGCGTGAGGACATCGTCCATCTCCTGCGTCGCGGGGCCATACATGAACTCCAGCGACGGCGTCGTCGACGGACGATCGCGCCCGTGATGGCAGCTCCAGCAGGTGACCATCTGCCGTCCCTGGAAATTATCGCGATTGATGGCGGTCATCATCTTCACCATGCTGCGCGCCATCACCTTTTTCGGCGTGTCGGCGGCCCAATCCACCTTCTCCGTGCCGGCGCCGGTATGGCAATCCGAGCAGTCAAAACCCAGCGCCGCGCACATGATCCCCATCGTTCCCATGAAGTCATCGATCGGAATCCCGTTAAGTACCTGCACATTCTTGAAGACCGCGTCCGACGTGTTCTTTGCAGCCTGCGGTGCGGCCAGGGCGCCGTTGCCAAGCCACCAGACCGCCATCATAACGGCAATCGCCAGGACCCCCGCTCCCGACCAACCGTCCGGTTTGTTTTTTGCCATAGGCGATATTATACAGAAGTCTGGAACAATCCCCGCCAAGGTGTATAATCCCGCCCATGGCCCTCGAAGACCGCCGCCGATTACTGAAGTTCCTGGCTGGTAGCCCGCTGCTCGCCTCCGTACCGGCTGAGGCGTGGCAGGAGGCCGCGGTTCTCGAAAACCCCAAGGACGCCCTTAATGTAATGGAGTTCGAGTCCGCGGCGCGCAAGGCTCTCCCTCCTGCCCACTACGGTTACATGGCCACCGGCGTCGACGACGATTTCACCCTGCGCGCCAATCACGAAGCGTACCGCCGCATCCAGCTCCGGCCGCGGCGCCTGGTGGACATCCGTGAGGCCAGCATGCGCACCACTCTATTTGGCACGGATTGGGAAAGCCCGATCTTCATTTGTCCGTGCGGCTACCACAGGGCCTTCCACCCGGAGGGGGAAGTGGCCACCGCACGCGCCGCACGCGCCCGCAAGAGCCTGATGCTCCTTTCTACCGTCACCACAACTCCGGTGGAAGACGTCAACCGCGAGTACGGCGGGGCTGTCTGGTATCAGCTCTACGCGACTTCGAGCTGGGCGATCACCGAAAAGCTGGTGAAGCGCGCCGAGGCCGCCGGCTGCCCGGTGCTCGTCTGGACGATCGATCTGATGGCCGGGCGCAACACCGAGACGCAGACGCGCCTCCGCCGTCTGGATACCCGGGACTGCACCTCCTGCCACGGTCCAGGCGGGCCGGGAGGGGCGGGCCTGCGACGTTACCCGATGTTTGCGGGACTCGACGTGACCGGTGTCGGACTAGCCGCGCCCGCTCTGACGTGGGATACGGTGGAGCGCTTGAAGAAGCTGACCACCATGAAGGTGGTGCTGAAGGGCATCGAGACTCGCGAAGACGCCGAGCTGGCCTGCCAGCACGGCGCCGATGGCATCATCGTCTCGAATCACGGAGGCCGTGCCGAAGAGAGCGGACGCGCAACCATCGAGTGCCTGCCGGAAGTTGTGGAGGCGGCCCGCGGCCGCGTGCCCGTGATGATCGATGGCGGCATTCGCCGCGGTTCGGATGCGTTCAAGGCGTTGGCACTGGGCGCGAAGGCCGTCGGCATCGGCAGGCCCTACCTATGGGGCCTGGCGGCGTTCGGCCAGCCGGGAATCGAACGGGTGATCGAGATCCTGCGGACCGAGCTGAGCCTGGTGATGCGCCAGTGCGGGACGAGAAGCATACAGGAGATCACGCGCGCTTCGGTGACCGGCTGAGGATCAGAAGGTGAACTTCAGCGCCGCCTGCATCAGCCGCGGAGAAGCGGCTTTCACCACCTGGCCGAACAGGGCGCTGTCGATGTCGCCGTTTACCGCGACGGGTCCAAAGAACTGCGCGTGGTTGAAGGTGTTGAAGGTCTCCAGGCGCAACTCCAGCGCCCGGCTCTCGGTGAACTTCACGAGCCGGCGCAGCGCGAGGTCGAAGTTGATCGCGCCAGGGCCATAGAAGAAACGGCGCGATGCCGTGCCGGGAGTTCCCAGAGCATTCGGGCTGAACAGCGACGTATTGAAATACGCCAACCCATTCCGCGGATCGTGATTCAGTTGCAGGGGCCCCGGTGCGAAATCCGGACGGTCCAGGCTCCGGTTGTTCACGCCGTTGGGCAGGCTGACTTGCAGCGAACGATCGCCATCGCTGGAGATGGTGACCGGGAAACCGGTGCTGGCGCGGATGATTCCGGAAATCGACCAGCCTCGAGTCAGGGCTCTGGCGCGGTCGGACAGGCGCTCGAGCGGGAGTTGATAGTCGAACGTCGTTACAACGCTATGCCTGAGGTCCCAGGCGGAAAGTGCGCGCGTAAGGCGGAAATTGAACGGGTCGATGGGATCAGCCAGGCTCGAGGCCTGATCGATCGACTTGCTGAAGGTATAGGCCAGCATCAGGGCGAGGCGGTTGCCGGAGTGTCGAAGGCCGGCCTGGAACGAATTGTAGTTCGAGTTGCCGGTGCTGGAGTCATAGTCGTCGTTGGCGAAGTCAGGACCGAGGGGTCCGCGTGTGCCTTGAAGCAAGCTGCCGCCCGCGGTGACGTACGCCGTATCCTCGCCGAATGGCCCGCACGTGGGAGTTCCCGGAGCGATGGCGGCCGGGTGGCTCAGTGCCAGACAAAGCGCGGGATTCCCGGGATTCGCGGAGTAAACCACCAGCAGATGATGCGCCTGGGAGCGGACATAGCTCAAGCTCAAGACCGAGTTTGAACCCAGCTGCCGCTCGATGGAAAGAAAGTAGTTTTCGCTATATGGATACTTGTTCCACGGCGGCGGCGCCGTCATCCCGGCCAGAGGCAGGTACGGCGAATAATCGATAGACGAATTGGGATGCTGCGCGGATGCGTTCAGGGGAGGAATGGTGATCGGAAACGGATTGACGTGGACGGTGCCATCAGCCGAGCTGATAAACGGGGTGGCGAACAACGGCCGGCCGGAACTCGTGTAACTCAGGCCGTAAGGGGGCTGCGGTTCGTCGATGCCGATCGTGTTGCCTTGGATGACCGAATAGAAGATGCCATAACCTGCGCGGATGCTGGTCTTGCCCGGTCCGCCCACCAGGCGGCCCAGCAAGCCGTTCGTCCAACTCGGAGACCAGGCGGCACCCAGGCGCGGCGAGAAGCGGTTACTTTGCGGCACCAGCGTGTTGGGGATTCCGGGGTCCGTCGGGTATACCAGGCTGACCGGAGCTGTCGGGTAAACCTTGGACTGCTCCCCCGGATTGAACGTCGGGATCTGGTTGTATTTCTCGGACCAATACTGCATGAGGTCCCAACGGACCCCAAAGTTCAGCGTAAGATTGGGTCGAGCCCGCCAGCTGTCCTGCACGAAGCCGTCGGCATATTTATGGCGGCCGTAGTACGCTCGTGAGTCCGCCTGATTGTAATTGCTGGCCACTCCGATCAGGAAGTCGGCGAAGTCGGAGCCGGTTTCGGATCCGGAGAATAGAAACGAGCCGTTGAAGGTCGCGTTGGGATTGACATTGACCTGTTCCAGGCTGACCTGAAAGCCGGCCTTGATGTTATGTTCGCCCAGGATGCGAGAAAGATGATCGCTCCAGGAAAAGGTATTGTTGGCCTGAGTCAGATTGGTGATCGGGGTGCCGATCACGAACGAGTTGAACCTTACGTTTTCGATGCCTTCGATCTGCGGCGCCAACACCGTAATGCCGGGCGTTCCCGGCCCTGTGACGAACCCCTGAGACGCCAGGCTTGGCCCGACTCCGCCGGACGGCTGGCCGACATTGTTTGAATTTCGCATGTAGCTGAGACGAAGCTCGTTCACCGT
This sequence comes from Candidatus Acidiferrales bacterium, assembly GCA_035499435.1. GTDB lineage: Bacteria > Acidobacteriota > Terriglobia > Bryobacterales > Bryobacteraceae > Solibacter. The sequence goes on from DATJYW010000067.1 coordinate 16,941, forward strand.
GGCCGGGCCGAAGGCTTTCGTGCTGCCGAGGCTGATCAATTGGGACCTGCCGAGATCGAGCGCCGCAAAGCCCGGCACCGAGGCGCCTCCCTGCCCAGTCGGATACGGATTGTTCAGATGATAGTCATCGAAGTAGTAGTAGGCGGAAACCGATCCCAATCGCTCGCTGTTTCCGTCAATGCGAAAGCTCGATTTGTCGTCGCGCAGGATCTTCCCTTCAGACGCCGTCGAAAACGTCGCGTCGCCAACGTTCGGGACGGGAATGTACGGAAGAAGGTTCTTCGCCGGCTGGGACCAGGCGCGTTGCGGGATCACGGCATTGGGAAACACGCAGATGCTGGTGGAGGCACAGCCGGGCAGGTAGTACGGCTCATTTGCTGCGACCGCGTAGCCCAGTTTCTGTGCGAGCAGACCGGCAAGGTATGGTCCACCCACGGTGCCTGTAAGGGAGGCGGAGAGGTCGGACAGGTTGCCGCTTCGGTCGGCGACCGAGGGGACCGGCATCAACCCGGTGTCCTGCGCCTGCTGCTGCCGGGTCCCCTGATAGTCCGCCAGGAAAAAGAACCGGTTCTTCTTGATCGGTCCTCCAATGGTCCCGCCGAACTGGTTCTGTCTGTAGAAGCTTCGCTCCGGAGAAAAGAAATTCCGGGCGTCGAGCGCCGTATTGCGAAGAAACTCGAAGGCGCCGCCGTGAAGCTGGTTGCCTCCCGACTTAGTAACTACGTTGACGATGCCGCCGCTGGAGTTGCCGTATTCGGCGTCGAAGTTGTTGGTGAGGATTCGGAACTCGGCGATGGAATCGAGATTGGGAACGATGGACGTGCCGCCGTTCATGAGCTCCTTCACGTCGCCGCCATTCACCATGAAGCCATTGGCGTCTTCGCGCTGGCCGCTGATGGACTGGTTTCCGGGATTCAGGCCGCCGGAAGGCGCGATTGCCACCGTCACTCCGGCCATCACGATGGAATCGGGCTGCTGTGTGCTGAGCGGCACGATGCCGGGCTGCAAGGCGAGCAGGTCGGTGAAACTGCGCCCATTGAGCGCGACCGCGGTCATCGATCTGCCGGTCACAACCTCGCCGAGTTGCGTGCTGGCGGCTTCGACCGCGGCGGGACTCACTTCGGTCACCGTGACCGTTTCCTGTCTGCCGGCTACTGCCAGGGTGACATCCAGACGCAGGCTACTGCCGACATCGACCACAAGTCCGGTGAGACGATACCGGTCAAAGCCGGGGGCTTCTACCGTCAGATCGTAACGCCCGACAGGCACGCTCGGAAAGGAATAGGTGCCACGGGACTCCGTGAGCGTCTTGTACGGGATTCCTTGTGCTACGTTCACGAGCGTCACTTTTGCGCTCGGGATCAGGGAACCGGTCTGGTCGCTGACCGCGCCTCCCACGCTGCCATAGACCGCCGGCCACGAAGGCTTGTGCCAAACCAACACAGCCAGAAAGAGGACCAGAAGAATTCGTGTGCTTTTCACTCGGCGTTCCAGAGGTCGAGCC
>DATJYW010000068.1:0-7653 GCA_035499435.1 Candidatus Acidiferrales bacterium
CTCTTCAAGCCCTCCAGGTGGACACCCCGGCACATCTGGACGATCTCCTTGAAAAAGTTCAAGATACGTCGCCTTCGGAGCTGATTGCGGCCTTGTTTGAGCTGGAAATGCTGGGGCTCGTGAAACAGCTCCCGGGGAAGAACTTTGTGAAAGTGTGGTAACCTTGCGACCGTAGGACAGGCCCGCATAGCGCCCTTGGGCGTCTGTCTGCCGCACTCAGTGGGTTTTTAATTCATATGGCAAAGGCATTAGTAATCGTCGAGTCGCCCGGCAAGGCGAAAGTCATCAACAAGTACTTGGGCAAGCAGTACGTCGTCAAAGCATCCCTCGGGCACATCAAAGATCTGCCCAAAAAGGACCTCGCCGTCGATGTCGACAACGGCTTCGAGCCGCGATACGAGGTCATCGAAGGCAAGAAAAAGCTCATCTCCGAACTCAAACAGACCGCCAAAAAGGTCCAGGAAGTCTACCTCGCGGCCGACCCGGACCGCGAAGGCGAAGCCATCTGTTACCACCTGCAGGAAGAGCTCCGCGAGAAGAAGGCCGGCCCTAAAATCTTCCGTGTGATGTTCAACGAGATCACCAAGAAGGCGATCGACAAGGCTTTCCAGAACCCGATGGACGTCAACACCCACCTGGTGGACGCCCAGCAGGCGCGCCGGGTGCTCGACCGGCTGGTGGGCTACAAGATCTCCCCGCTCCTCTGGGACAAAGTGCGCCGTGGACTCTCTGCCGGGCGTGTGCAAACCGTGGCGCTCCGCCTGATCGTCGAGCGCGAGCGCGAAATCCTCGCGTTTCAGAAGAAGGAATACTGGACCATCGACGCCGAGCTGGCCGCCAAAAAGCCACCGCTGCTTACCGCCCGGCTCATCAAGGCCAATGACGAAACGGCCGAGATCGGGAACCAGGAGGCGAGCGACGCCATCCTGACCAGCCTGCAGGGCGCCGAGTACGTAGTCAAGAGCGTCACCACGCGCGAGAAGAAGCGCAACCCGGTAGCGCCGTTCATCACCTCGACCCTGCAGCAGGAATCGGTGCGCAAGCTGCGCTTCAGCGTGAAGCACACCATGATGCTGGCGCAGCACCTGTACGAAGGCATGGAGATCGGCAAGGAAGGCGCAGTCGGCCTGATCACCTACATGCGCACCGATTCCACGCGCATCTCCGACGACGCCATCCGTGACGTCCGCCAGTACATCGGCGACCGCTACGGCAAAGAGTATGTGCCGGAAACGCCCAACATCTACAAGTCGAAAAAGGACGCGCAGGACGCGCACGAGGCCATCCGGCCCACCTCGATGGCGTTTACGCCGGAGGTCGTCGAGAAGTACCTGAAGCCCGACGAAATGAAGGTCTACCGCCTGATCTGGAACCGCTTCGTGGCCAGCCAGATGGCACCCGCGGTCTTCGACCAGACCACCATCGACGTCAGCGCCGCAGGGAAGAACGGTGTGGATTATACCTTCCGCGCCACCGGCAGCGTCGAGAAGTTCGCGGGTTTCCTCAAGCAGTACAAAGAAGGCAAGGATCAGCGCGACGAGGAGGACGAAGAGCTCGAGCACCGGCTGCCGCTGGTCGCCGAAGGCGAGCGTCTCCGCCTGCGGGCGCTCAAGCCCGAGCAGCATTTCACCGAGCCCCCTCCGCGCTACAACGAAGCCACGCTGGTGAAGCGGCTGGAGTCCGACGGCGTCGGCCGGCCGTCAACCTACGCATCGATCCTGTCCACCATCCAGGAACGCGAGTACGTCAAGAAGGAGGGCGGCCGCTTCAGCCCGACCGAGCTCGGCTTCGTCGTGACCGACCTGTTGGTGGAGAGCTTCGACGACATCTTCGACGTCACCTACACCGCCCGGATGGAAGAGGAGCTGGACGAGATCGAAGACGGCAAGCTCGACTGGCGGGCCGCCATGGGCGAGTTCTACCAGCGCTTCGAAAAGGACATCAAGCACGCCGAAGAACACATGACCGACATCAAGCGGATGGAAGAGCCCATCGGCGAGATGTGCGAGAAGTGCGGCAAGCCCCTCGTGATGAAGTGGGGGCGGCACGGCAAGTTCATCGCCTGCACCGGCTATCCCGACTGCACCTACACGCGGCAGCCCGAGGCCGAGCACGTCGATCTCGGCGAGCAGGGCGAAGAAGAGTATTGCCACAATTGCGGCCGTCCCATGGTCCTGAAGAAGGGCCGCTTCGGGACGTTCCTGGCGTGCTCGGGCTATCCGGACTGCAAGACCACCAAACGCCTGGGCGCGCAGCAGCAGCGCGCCGATCAGCCCCTGGACGAGAAGTGCCCCGAATGCGGCAACAACCTGGTGATCAAGTACGGCCGCTTCGGCGAGTTCACCGCGTGCAGCAATTATCCGTCGTGCAAGTACGTCAAGCAGAAGCTGGTGGGCGTGAAGTGTCCCGAGTGCAGCGAAGGCGATATCGCTGAGCGCCGCTCCAAGAAGGGCAAAATCTTCTACGGGTGCACGCGCTGGCCGAAGTGCAACTTCGTGGCCTGGGGAAAGCCCGTCGACGAGAAGTGCCCCGAGTGCGGGAGCCCCTACATGATCGAGAAATGGTTCAAGGCGGGTCCGGTGCTGCAATGTCCGAATGCCGACTGCAAGCACAAGCAGCCCATCCCGCAGCCCGCTCCGGCCCCCGCCGCATAGAACGAATCAGAGGTCTGAAAATCCTGTATAATGGGAGCGATGAGCCTCTTCAAATGGCGCAGCGCTCATTCGGTCTACCTTCCGGAGATCGATGCGGAGCATCGCGCGCTGTTTCGCCTCGGAGAAGAACTGCAAAAGGGCATCGCCGCCGGCACCGACCTCAAGCTACTGCGGCCCATTCTTCGGGAGCTGGTGACTTCGGGGGAAGCGCACTTCAAGCACGAAGAGCGCATCATGAAAGCGGCGCACTATAACGGCCTGGCCTGGCACAAGAAACAACACGATGCGGTGCGCTGGCGAATACGGCGCGCATTGAGGCGCATCGATGCCGGCCACACGGACGCGGTGACCGAGTTCCTAGAGTTTCTCGACTCGTGGCTCAAGACGCATACCGCCGTCTCCGACCGCATGATGGGTGCCTACCTGCGCAACGTGTTGCGCTTTAACACCAAGCTGGCTTCATAGGGCATACTAAGGAACGATGCGAAGACTCTGGTGGATCGCGCTGTGCGCGGCCCTCGCCGGCTGCGCCACGCCGCAGGAGCCTAAGAAATCCGAAACCCCCAGGCAGGACCTGCCCGCCCCCGACATATTCAAGGTGAACCTGGATACCTCGAAGGGTGCCGTGGTCATCGAGGTTCACAAAGATTGGGCGCCGCTCGGAGCGCAGCACCTGTACGAGCTGGTAAACCGCCGGTATTACGACGGCAACCGCTTCTTCCGCGTGACCCGCGCCTACGTGCAGTGGGGGGTGAATGGAGATCCGCAGGTCAGCAGCCTGTGGTCCACCGCCAACCTGCGCGACGACCCGGTGAAGCAGAGCAACGTGAAGGGCACGGTGACCTACGCCAAGCTGGGCCCGAACACGCGCGCCACGCAGTTGTTCATCAACCTGCGGGACAACAAGGATCTCGACCGGCAGGGCTTTGCGCCGGTGGGGAAGGTAGTCAGCGGGATGAACGTGGTTGAGAGCCTTTACGACGCCTACGGGGATATGCCCCCGCTGGGCCAGGGGCCGGATCCAACCAAAATCGAGACACAAGGAAATTCGTATCTGGAAAGTCGATATCCCCGTCTTGATTTTGTAAAAAAAGCGGCTATTCAGTGATATATTGAGAAGGACCCTGTCCCCGAGGCGAAGGGGACCAGGAAGTTACCAATACAGGGTCAAACTCAAACGACGCGGCCCGGCGGTGAAACACCCGCCGGGTTTTTTTGTGCGCACTCTAGAAATAAAACTTGAGCGCAAACTGGATCTGCCGCGGGTCGTTCGGATTGTCGCGTGTTGCGGTGATCCGGGCGAACGTCGTCGGAGTGGTGAAGTTCAGCGATCCGGGTTGTGCGAAGTTCGGATGGTTCGTCAGGTTGAAGAACTCCGCCCGGAACTCCACGCGCGTCCGCTCCGACGGCCGGAATTCTTTGAACAGCGACCAGTCCAGCCGATGGAATCCCGGACCGATCGCCTGCGTGGGAGCCCCGCCCAAAGCAGTGAGATCCGTCTGGCCGATCGCGGTCACGGCAGGAGGATTGTGAAACGCCGCGGGATTCAACCACTGATTGACGTTGTGCTGCCCGCCGTCCACGCTCTGGCCGGGCACCGTCAGCGCGTTGCAGCCGAGGCCCGCTGCCGTTGCCGGATTGCAGCCGATCGTCAGGGGCTGGCCGTCCTGTAACGTGAGGATCCAAGACATGCGCCACCCGCCCAGCACCGCATTGGTGACGCCGCTGGATTGTCCCAGTAGCGCCTTGCCCCGTCCTACTGGCAACTCGTAGCCGCCGCTGAAGTGGAAGACCTGGCGGATGTCGTAGTCACAGAGTGCATAGTCGGCCTGAATGCCGAACCCGGGCAGGCTGGGTGCGCGGTAGCCGCCGATGCCGCCGTTCAGGCGGTCGCGCGCGTCGGTCCGGCACTTCGCCCACGTGTAGTTGGAAAGGATGCTGAGGCCGTGACTGTACTGCCGCTCGAAATTGATTTGCAGGGCGTTGTATTGACTGTTGCCCTCGGTGGCGTCGTAATTACCGCCGCGCCCGATATCGGGGAACGGCACGTACAACTGAGGGTTGGCCGAGGGCGGCAGCAGCTCCGACACGTTGTTCGAGTTGGGGCTCGTGATCAGGTGGCGCGCCGCCGAACCGACGTACCCTAGCGAAATAGTCTGGCTTGCTCCGGCCTTGAATTGCAGCGTAGCGTTGTAGCTCTGGGTATATGGAGTCGTGGGGTTGTACTGGATACCCTTCAACAGGAGTCCGTTCGGGTTCACCAGCGCCGGCGTCAGCGGGATTCCCAGGAGGCCTTGCTCCAGAGTCGCCGTCTGGCCGTTGGAATAGGTGATCGGGTGCGATGCGTCCGGCGTGGAGACATTGAAGGTGTAAAGGAATGGGTAGTTGCCGCCCAGATTATCGCCGCCGATGTTTTCAAAGCCGCCATAAAAGATACCGTATCCGGCGCGCACCACCAGCCATGCCGCGGCGCGATATGCAAGCCCCACGCGGGGAGCGAAGTTGGTCTTCTGCGCCACGCCCATAGTAGACTGCTGCACCACCTGAATGCCGTCTTTGGCGAGACCGGCCAGCACGGCTTGCGAGAGCTGCGCCTCGCCCTTCTGTACGCGCGACCCGTAGAGAATATACTGCGCTCCATTAAAGGGCGCGCCGGGCACGAAGTTGGCAGCCGCACCGTAGTTTTCCTGGGTGACGGAGAAGTAGTCGTAGCGCACGCCCAGGTTTAAGGTCAGGCGCCGCGTGACCTTCCAGTCGTCCTGGCCGTAGGCGCCCCAGTAGTAGCGTCCGTAGTCCGGTACCGCGAAGTTGGAAGCCGTCACCGCGTTGGAGCCCCCCACCAGGTTGACGCCGCCGGGCGCGCTCGATGCGACCGGGGTGATGAGAAACTGCGCAATGCCCGTACTGGCATCGTTGATATTCGGTATCGAGGTGTAGGTTCCGTTGAAGGCGAATTGCCCGCGCGACGCCGGCGGTGCGGCGTTGGTGAAGCGGATGTTCTGGTATTGGAAGCCGGTTTTGAAGGTGTGCGACTTATAGATCTTCGTGAGATTGTCGCTGACCTGTATGACCGCGGAGGCCTTGTCGATGGGGAAGAAGGTATTGCTGCCGAGCTGCGCGAGGTTGCCGATGTTGAGAGTCGGCAGCCCCCCATTCTCGGGGATCTGCGGAATGCCCTGAATCCCATATTGCGCGGGGATGTTGCTCAGATCGTCGCCGAACGGCTGCAGAATGGTGCTGTGGATGCGGTTGTAGCCAAACAGAAGCTCGTTGACCAGGCTGGGGGAGAAGGTGTGCGTCTCGCTCCAAGCGGCATTGGTAGCGAGCGTATTCAGGTCACCGCCGAAGACCGCGGTAACTCCGTCGGCGACACCGGGAAACGGGCCCGGCGTCACTCGATTCTCGCGCAGATAACTGATGCGGCCGAAGGTGACATCCTTCGCTCCCAGGTAGTGGTCGATGCGCACATCGAAGCTGTCGATGTTGTCCACCGTCACGGGATGATCGGCAAAATTGCTGAGAATGCCCGGGAGAGTTGGCGAAGGATAGAGGTTCAGCAATTTGACCGCGTTCGAATCCAGCCGGTTCGGCGGGACGATGCCGCCGGGGAAGGGATCGCGCACAAAGCCGCTGCCGGTAGCCTTGGATCCGGTGACAGGATCGGTTGCGCCGCTGGTCACCTGGCGCGTGGTAGCCGGATCGAAGATGGTCCCGCACGGAACCGTGCGGCCCAGCAGGTCGGGACCGCGGGTGCAGCCCGGCTGACCCGCAACGAGGTCGCTGAAGTTTGTGTAGCCGCTGGCCCGCTGGGCCGCGGTGGGAACGGTCACCAGGTAAGGGAGCGCCTGGTCGATCCGCGTGCCCTGATAGTCACCAAAGAAGAAGGTTTTGTCTCTCCCGTGGTAAACGCGCGGAATGATCACGGGGCCTCCGATGGTGCCGCCGAACTGATTACGGCGGAACTCGCCGTTGGTGAGATTGGCTGCATTCTCGAAGAAATCCGCGGCGTCCAATTTGTCGTTGCGAAGGAACTCCCACAAGTTGCCGTGGAATCGATTGGACCCGGATTTCAACGTGGCATTGAGCACTCCGCCGCCGGCGCGGCCGAACTCGGCCCCGAACGCGCTGGTCTGAATCTTGAATTCCTGAATCGCATCGACGGGAGGCAGAGTGGAATAGGAGGTCCCGGCACGGAAATCGGGCTGGAAGTTGTTGTTGTCCACGCCGTCCAACAGGTAGTTGTTTTGCGCCGGTCGCATGCCGTTGGCGGCGAAGTTGCCGTTCAAACCGAGGCCGCGCGTGTCCGCCTGCGCGAACGTAACTCCCGCGGCCAACTGGGCAAGAAACGTAAAATTGCGTCCGTTCAACGGCAGCTCGTCGATCTCCTTCGCATTCACAACCTGGCCGAGGGAGCCATTCTGCGTCTGTAGCAGGACGGGAGCCGCGGTTACGTCCACGCTCTCGGTGACCTGACCCGGCTGCAGGCTGAAGTCGGTGACGACCTGCTGCTGAATGTTGACCGGAACGTGGAGCTGGCGCGCGGTCTGAAATCCGGCAAAGTCGGCGGCAACGGTGTAAGTGCCGATCCGAATGGGCGTGAAGATATAGGAACCGTCCGCCTGAGTGGCGGTCTTCGAGACGGCTCCCGTGTCCTCGTTGGTCAGCGTCACCCTCGCACCGGGGACGACCGAACCGCTCGCGTCCCGCACCGTGCCGAGAATCGCGCCCGTGTCTACCTGCGCGAGCAGCGCATAGGGAGTGAATGACAGGACGAGCAGCGTGGGCAATGCCGATGCCCGGAGCAAAGAGTGCTGTTGCATACCGTAGCCCTCCCGGACCTGGAGTATTGTCCAAGAACTATAGCACTGGCCAACGGCATGAGTGGCGGCTAAGCCACAGGGACATGGATATCTTGCAGGCTCCAGACGCGGATGGGGTCGCGCAGGCGGGCGGCGACACCGTCCGCCGCGGCGCGCGCCCCGCTCATGGTGGTGATGCA
>DATJYW010000069.1:0-17698 GCA_035499435.1 Candidatus Acidiferrales bacterium
TCAACGTGGTATCCCCGTCAATCACGCCTTGAATCTGCCGGCACATTTCAGCCCTCGTCAGAGGATCGTCCGGGCCGGGTATCGCCGGCTGCGCGGTTGCGACCTGGGTACGCCGGAACTCGACCAAGGTTGTTGCGTTCCCGGGGTTCTCCTTCGCTGCCTCCGCCAGTGCCTTCAGAAACTCGTTGAGGTATACATCGTTATACGTGACTCCGGCGACGTGAACGCGATCCGGATCCACGTGTATCGTCTTGCTGACGGCTGGTTGCGCGGACCATCCGACTGTCGTGTAGTCATTGAAGATAGGTCCGGCGGCCAACACAGCGTCGGCCGATTCAACCAACTCGCTGCAACCCGGACTGCTGACGGAGCCGAGATACACGCCGATAAACTGGGGGTGCTCTTCGGGGAAGAAGCCTTTCGCGCCGGACATCACGGCGACGCCGCACCCGACTGCCTCGGCCAGGTCGCGAAAGGCCCCCGTTCCGCCGTATGATCTCAGCCTGGGTCCCGCGAGAAGAACTGGCCTGACCGCCTTTCGAAGAACTGCGTTCGCGGCATCCACTGCCGCGGCCAATGACGCCGGGTCGCTTTCCGATAAGTCCAAAAGCGAGGCGCGTGGCCCCGGCGACGAGCAGAGCGCCGCGGATAAGTTGCACGGGATCTCGATGTAGACGGGCTTTCTGTTTCGGAACGCCGCACGAATCGCTTTGTCGATCAGCCAGGGTGCTTCCTCTGGATGAGTGACCGCCACCGCCTCGCACGTAATATGGCGCGCCATTTCCAGTTGATAGCGGTGGTTCAGCGTCCCCAGCGTATGGTGAAGCAGATGGCCGGCGCCGAGGTCGTTGGTGTTTGGGCCGCCAGAGATCAGAATCACAGGAAGGCTCTCCGCGTAGGCGGAGGCGAGAGCGTTGAACGCCGATAGAGCCCCCACGCTGTAAGTAACCACGCAGGCCGCAACGCCGTTCGCGCGCGCATACCCTTCCGCGGCAAACCCGCAATTGAGTTCATTGCAGCAGTAGACCTGAGTCATCTTCTCGTTCAGAAGCAGCTGGTCCAGAAGAACCAGGTTGTAATCCCCTGCAACTGCAAAGTGATGTTTCAGGCCGATCTGCTCCAGCCTGGTCGCCAGATAGCTGCCGATGGTCACTGGGGAAGCCGGCGAGTCGCCATTGGCTGTCGACGAGTGGGGCTGTGCGGCCGGCCGCTTCGTTCTGCGATGTGTCGTTGCGAGCATAGGTGTCGCGTGTCTTAAGGCACTTCGCGGGCCAGTAACAATCCAGGGCATTGTGTCCGCGATTCGCATGATTCGGTGTCGGTTTTTCGCCCTCATTGACGCGAATATCGTCATTTCGCAGATGCGACCTCGCGCTCAAACAAAGGCGCTCACCGGACAATCCTTTCTAGAGTAAAGAGGATAATCTATGGACACGATTCAGCCGCTCTTCACGGCAAGCGCGACCGCTTCCGGCGGCAGGAACGGACATACCGAGGCATCCGACGGCTCCGTGAGCGCCGATCTCTCCGTGCCAAAGCAGATGGGCGGACCGGGCAAGCCCCACACCACCACGCCCGAGCATCTCTTCGCCACCGGTTACGCCGCCTGCTTCGGCGGGGCGCTCGACTTCGTGGCCAGGCAGTACAAGAAGAGCGCGCGCCAGGCCGCCGTTACCTGCGAAGTCAGCATCGGACCTCGCCAGGGCGGTGGATTCGGACTCGCCGTGAAGATTCACGTTACCGACAAGAGCCTCCCGCAGGCGGAACTCGCCGCCTTGGCGACGGAAGCGCACGGAAAGATCTGCCCCTATTCGCACGCCACCCGCGGCAACGTCAATGTCGAACTCGAGGTCACGGGAGCATGAGTGCGGCAGCGCAGTTCGGCCGCTTCGAACTCCCCAACGCCGTCCGGTTCGAAGACGCTGCCGGAGGATTGGCGCGTGCCGTGATCTCCACTCCGTCCGCTGAGGCGCAGATCTACCTGCAAGGCGCGCACGTGACTCACTGGACTCCACGCGGCCAAAGACCGGTGTTGTTCGTCAGCTCGAAGAGCCTGTTTGCCCCAGGGAAAGCCATTCGCGGCGGCGTCCCCATCATCTTTCCCTGGTTCGGGCCGCGCCGCTACGGCCAGCCCGGTCCCGCCCACGGCTTCGCCCGCACACTGAAATGGGACGTGGAAGCAACCGGACTCCGCCCCGATGGCGACATCGAGATTACCTTCTCCCTGTGCCCCAATGAGACCAGTCGCGCCTTTGGTTACGGAGCCTTTCACCTGCGTTTTCGCGTGACCGTCGGCTCCGAACTCCAGATGGAGCTCGAAGTACGTAACGACAGCTCATCCCCGCTCCTTTTCGAAGAAGCGCTCCACACCTACCTCGCGATCGGCGACATTCATCAGGCGCGCGTCTCCGGCCTCGAAGGCACGCTCTACATCGACAAGACCGACGGATTCCAGCGCAAGCTTCTGAACCACGCGCCGCTACAGATCGGCAAGGAAACCGACCAGGTGCATCTCGGCACCAAGTCCGCCTGCGTGGTACACGACCCGGTGTGGAACCGGCGCATCATCGTCGAAAAAAGTGGCTCGGAGAGCACCGTCGTCTGGAACCCGTGGAGCGACAAGGCAGCCGCCATGACCGACATGGCGCCCGGCGAGTGGCAGCAGATGATCTGCGTCGAAACCGCCAATGCAGCAGAGAACGCCGTTCCTCTCTCCTCCGGCGCCGCCCATAAGATGACCACCACAATCCGCGTCGAGTGAGAAGGCCGGCGCGCTAACGATGGCTCGTTTCGATGCGCTTCCTGCCGAACAGCCGCGCGTCGATGGACCAGGCGCCGGGCCCAACCATCGCCAGACTCGCACCAAACGCCTCCAGCATTAGCGGCGCCCAGGGATTGCCCGGGCTGGAGTACGCGATCCACCCCTCCACCACCACGACCAGGACCCCAGCCACGGGCGTCCACAACCCGGCCAGCAGCAGAATCCCGGCCGCCGCACCGATGGTTCGCGGCACGACCGCGGGGCAAACCTGCGTCCCTGTCAGGCAGGCGATCTCCAGGTAGACCAACGTCCCACCGGCCAACACGCGTTGAATGAACAAGCCGCCGCCCGGCCAGCCGTCCGCAAAAGTCGAAAAAAGCCGCTGCAAAATGGTCCCGTTCACAGGTTAAGAGCTTCACGCCCGAAAGGAAACACTCGATACAGGCAACCGCTTTCCCTCTTTTGGGGGAGTTACAGCCCGATAATGCCGCGCTTCAAACCGATGGTCACGGAGTGCGTCCGGTCCTTGGCGCCCAGCTTGGCCAGGATATTCGCAACGTGGCTCTTGACCGTCTCCTCGCCAAGGGAGAGCTTGGCCGCGATCTCCTTGTTCGATTTCCCCTGCGCAATTAGCCGCAATACGTCCATCTCCCGCGCCGAAAGGTCGCCCTCGCCGGCATGCCCGGCCATCTCCGCCAAGATCTCCGGCGGGATGCGCTTATGCCCGACGTGCACCGACCGGATGGTCTCCAGCAACTCCCGATTCACCTTGGCCTTCAGGATGTAAGCGCGCGCACCGGCTTTCAGCGCCCGCGACACTTGCACGTCGCCGGCGTAGGTGGTGAGCACGACGATTCTGGCAGCGGGAAATTCATTGCGAATCGCGATGATGGCCTCGATGCCGCCCATGTCCGGCATTTGCAGATCCATCAAGGTGATGTCCGGCCGATGCTGCCGGTATTGCTGGATGGCCTCCGCGCCCGTGCATGCCTCGGCGATCAATTCCATGTCGGGCTCCAAACTTACCATGCCCGCGATCCCCCTGCGCAGCAGCGGGTGATCGTCGACCGTCAGAATCCGGATGAGCGGCGAATCAGACATCACCCGACCTCGATCTTCCTGCGGAACGGTCCGAAGTGCCGCCGGCTACGCGACTTCCCATACGCCAGCCGCGCCGAAACCATTAGTTCCACTTCGGTCCCCGCCGCGATTTCGCTCCAGATCGTCAATTGCGCTCCGATCCGTTGCGCGCGCTCGCGTATGCCCGGCAGCCCGAAGTGCCCTTCGCGCTCTCCCGCCTCCATCACCTTGCCGTCGATGCCATTGCCATCGTCCCGAATCCGCAGGCGCAGCGCGCGAGCGTCATACCGGATCTCGACTTCGATCCGTTTGGCGTGCGCATGCCGGAACGCGTTGCGCAGCACCTCGCGGCCGATCCGGTAAACTTCGTCCTGCAGAATCGGGTCCAAATCCCGCTGCTCCCCTTCTACGGTGACGTGGTAGCTCTCCGATCCTCCATTCGCATCCGGGGAGTTCGCCAGCTCCTGACCCGCTGTTTTCAGCAACTGCGCCAGATCGCTTTGCACCGCAGGCTGCAGACGCAGATTCTGAATCGCATCCCGGCCTTCGGTGATCGCGTTCTCCGCTGTCTGGATCGCTTCGTCGAGAGTTTCTCCTGCTTTGTCGGGGCGGCGGAATAGCATGTTGCGAGCCGTCTGCATAACCAGCAGCGAACCTTGAAAGCTCTGCAACAACGTATCGTGCAGTTCGCGCGCGATGCGCGTCCGCTCGTTGACACGCGCTTCCAGCGTCATGTTGAATTCCCGCGAAAGTTGATGGAGGCGGAGCCGGTACGCGACCAGGAGTGAAAACCCCAGGACACCGGCGGCAACCACCCGGAACCTCGCTGTGCTCCACCACGGAGGCAGGATGCGCAGCGTGAGCGCGACGCCCTTTTCATTCCATAAACCACGGTTGTTTGACCCTTGCACACGGAACACATAATCGCGCGGCGGCAACGTTGTGTAAGTCACCAGCCGGTGCGCACTCGATGTCTCATTCCATGCGGTGTCCAGCCCCTCGAGCATGTATCGGTACCGGTTCTGTTGTGGGCTTACATAGCTCAGCACCGAGAACTCGATCGAAAACATGTTCTGCGCGGCAGTCAGCGTCAGTGAGTCGGTGACTGTGATCGACTGTTTCAGCGGGGAGCGGCTCCCGATCGGCGCCGGCTTGCCAAATATCCGGAAATCCGTGAGCACCACCGGCGGAACATAGGGGTTATCACCCACTTTCTCCGGGAAGAACGCGATCACTCCGCCGGATGAGGCAAAGAACATTTCACCCCCCAAACCCTTGCAGCCGGCGTGCGGACCATAAATGTTGCCTCTCACGATGCCGTCGGACGTGGAGTAATTGGCGAAGGTCTTTGCCCGTGGATCGAATCGGGTAAGGCCATGGCTGGTGCTCAGCCACAGATTGCCGCGCTGGTCTTCCAGAATACCCGTGATCCGGTTGTTGGGTAGTCCGTCGCGTTCGTAATAGACGCTGAATGTCTGAGTGTCGGGATTGAACCGGTTCAGGCCGCTCTGCGTCCCTACCCAAATGATCCCGGAGGCGTCGATGCAGATGGCGTTGACCTGGTCGTTGCTCAGGCTTCCGGCAGTTCCAGGGCGGCTCCGGTAGATGGTGAAATGTCCGGTTGAAGGATCGAAGCGCTGCAGGCCGGCGAACTGAGTGCCCAGCCACAAGGCTCCGCGCGGATCTTCCGCGATGGCACGGTATTGGTTCTGGCCCTCTCCACTCGCCCGGTATACCCGGAAGCGTTCGGTTACCGGGTCGAAAGCGTCCAGGCCGTCCCGCGTCCCGGCCCACAATACACCCTTGTGATCGACAAACAGGCTGGCCACATCATCGGCGGAGAGGCTCCGGGGATCGGCTGGGTTGTGCCGGTATGCTTTGAACTTCCGCGTCCGGACATCGATGCGATTGAGCCCCGCAAAAGTGCCGAACCACAGAGAACCGGATTGGTCTTCCGCAATCGATCTGACGGCGGAATGGATAAGACTCCCGTATCCCCCAGTGGCATCGTATGAGGAAAACCGCTCCGGCTTCCCCTCGATCCGGTTGCGCACCGCCTGGGAACCGCTCCAAAGAACGCCGCGGCTGTCCACAAAAACAGATGGCGAGAGCTCAACATTCGAGCTGCCGGGACCGCCGGTTTCAGGCTGGTAGATCTGAAACGGCGACGGCCTTCCGTCAAACCGATTGACGCCGCCTTCTCTTGTGCCGACCCAGAAGTTTCCCTCCCGCCCCTGGAACACCGCTAACACCATGCCGGCCCCGAGGCTTTCCGGATCGCGTGGATTGTTGCGGTAGCGAACGAATTGTTTTCGGTCGCGATCCAGTTTGAGGAGTCCGCTGCTGCCTGTGCCCAGCCACAAGTTTCCGTTCACGTCTTCGAAGATGGAATCGACTCCGGTGTTCTGGCCCCAACCGTCACCGAAGGAATATTGGGTAACTCTGTTTGCCGCTCGATCCACCACCGCCAGGCCGTTCTTCGACGAAAAAATGGCCCAGAGGACTCCAGACCGATCCTGGAAAAGCGACATCCTCATGGGTTCCACCCCGTCCATCAGGGAAATGTGGCGCGTCACTTTTCCCGTACTGCGGTCGAAGATGTCCAAGCCCGCCGTCGTGGCGACCCAGAAGGTTCCGTCCTGGGCTTCGAACGTCGCCTTGAGCAGATCGCTGCTCAGGCTGGCGGGATCGTCGGGTCTGTGCCGATAATGCGCAGCTTGCCCGCTCGCGGGATCCAACCCGTACAATCCGTCGTAAGAGGCGATCCATAACATCCCCTGACGGTCCTGGCTGACATCCTGGACCACACCATCGATCCCCGCCGTTCCAGGTCCTGAGAAATGATCGAACTTCTCAGTCACAGGATCGAACCTGTCGAGAAACCGATCGGAGCCAACCCAAAGCTTCCCGGACCGGTCCTTGAATAGCGCATGAATCGTGGTGCCGCTGAGGCTGTTCGGATCTTGTGGATGATGACGGTACTCTCGAAGACTATAGCCGTCGTAGCGCCTCAGCCCGTCCGAGGTGCCAAACCAAATGAATTCCTGATTGTCTTGTAGAATGTGGTTGACTTCGCCCTCGATCACGCCCTGATCGGAGTTTATCTGAGTGAAGCGGATGTCTTTCCCTTCCACCACGGGCAATCGGATGGAATGAACTCCGGCGTCCGCCCCTGAGGAATGGGCTGGGCCAGCGATCAGCAGGAGCGCTAGAGCCTGTATTCCCATCACGCCTCGTCGTTTTCGCTGCGCTCTCTCCCACCCCGGCACAAGGATCTCGTAACCATTAGTCTGCACCGGATTCAGCCCGGGCGACACTCTTTTTCCGACACTCGATCGGTCGGGAACTGTCACTCTTTTGAGGGTATCGATCAGGGTACGGATTCGGCGCGCCCAAGTCGATCTGACGCTGCGCCGACAGGTCCGACTCCGCGGCCGTCTTTCGCTTCAGGCGCGCCTTGCTCGTCAAACGGCGGCCAGACTGAGCGGCACCAATCTGCTGTATCAAGTCGTCGTACCGCTCCGCGCAACTGGCCCTCAAGATGCCGCTTTAACGGCGCGACCATCCCGGTCGCGTGTCGCATGAGCACGAACAAAACAATCCGGCTTCTTCGCGCGGTGCCCGCGGCTACCGCGCCACGGCTCTCCTCCACTCCCCTGTCGGACCCCGCCGAAATCCTCCGACGAATGCCCGCCCAGGCAAGATCGCCTGCACTGCTCGAACTGCTCGACCTCCTGTCGAGTCCCATCCTACTCATCGATGGCAGCCCGGCGGGGGAGTTGGAACGAGAAATGCTCATGGTGGCAGCATGAAACACGCGAATGACAATCTGGGGCAGTTGCTGTTGGTGGAACACTACCGCTTGCACTGCGTGGAGAGTTGGCCCGATAGTCCTCACAAGCAGGCCGTGCTCGCCGGAATTCGTTCCGCCTTGGATCGTCTTCAGGCCGTGTCCCCGGCCTGCCTGCCAATGTGCATGGTCTGCGCCTCCAGGCGGCGCGAAGCGACGGTTCTACAGTTCCCATCGCCATCGGTAGCCGCACCCGTAATCATGCAGCGCGCGGCGTAAGGCACGCCGCCGGATTACGTTCAGCACTTGAAAATAATTTTAATTCCTTTAGCCTGCGGGCGTTACGTCGATCGCCCGCTTCCGCAAAAGGTCTTTTTCTTGGACCCGCCCGCTATACTCAAATCGCGAGTGGAAATGTGCGGCGCAATCCCTCCGGATCGCGGCCCCAACGGGTACTGAAGTTCCCGTTTTTCCTCGTAACTTATTGATGGGTAGTAAAAGAGCCGGTACTCGTGTACCGGTTTTTCTTTTTGGGAGAGAACTTATATGGATCAAATCGTCATCATCGACGAGGCCTTCGATGTGGGGACCTGGGTGGGACGCAGACAGGCGTTCGCCCTGGTAGCGGGACGCTGTTCGGCCGCCGATGCCGAAATTCTGTTCGAGCTTCGCGAGAAGAAGCTCTTTCGCAAAATGGAACAGACCTGGGAGGATTTTTGCACCAAACGGCTGGGCCTGACCCGCAGCTACGTGGACCGGGTCATCCGGCAGTCCAGGGAGCTGGGGCCGAACTATTCCAAGCTGAACAGCTTCACACGCATCAAACCCGCCGAATACGTGCGCCAGATCGCGCCGGCGGTAACCGACGACGGCCTGTGCTACGGCGGCGAGGTCATCGCGCTGGAGCCTGAGAACGCGCCGAAGCTGGCGGCTGCCGTGTTCGCGCTCCGCCGCGAGTCGCGGCCGGAAACTCACGCCGCCGATCCGGCCGAACAGGCCTTCGCCAAGGCCGGCAGGGCCATGCAATCCGCCGTCGCGGAATTCCAGCGGCTGCAAGCCATGGACCTGGATGCCGAACAGCGGTCCATCCTCCTGAGCGCGGTGGAAAGCTGGCGGAGCCAGTTGGATCGCATCCGGATCGCCGAATCGTAGTGCCGGTGGCAAGTGCCGACGGTGAGTGCCGCGGCGCCGTCACCCGCCGCCGCGGCGGCTCCCGGGCCAAACAAAACAGGGATGGGGTGGCATCTTACGTTGTTAGGAGATGGAAGTGCCGAACCACAGGATCCTCTTACTCTCAGTGCTCATCGCGCTTCTGATCCCCGCGGATATGCTCGCTCAATCGCTCCCAGTCGTGCGGTCCGGGCCGCCAGCGAGCATGGCCTTTGCGCGTTATGTCGCGTCCGTACAACAACCCAACGCATTCACCGAATCCGGACCGGTCGCGGTGGTGATCCAGGCCTCGCTGCCAGGCTTGTACAAACAGAGCGCGGTGCTGGCCGTGCGGCAGCCCGGCGAATCTGGGCGCAACCAATACCGGGTCTTGAAGATTACAGGCGACGCAACCGTGGTGGACGAAGTGATCGTGCCCTATGTGTCGGCGCAGCAGCAAGTCGAGGACGGGCTGGCTACGTCCGCGGCGGTCACGCCGGCGAACTACAAATTCACCTATGTGGGCGAGGTTGGGAGCGGCAACAACGCAGCCTTCGTGTTTCGGATCGTGCCGAAGAAAAAGCGCGGCTGGCTGATCGCAGGTCAACTGTGGATCGACGCCGCCACCGGCGCAGCGGTCCTGCAAGCGGGGCGGCTGATCAGGCCGCCGTCCGCTGGAATCCGCCGGGTGGAACTGGTCCGCGATACCAAACTTCAGGACGGGAATCCCTGTACCCGCGTCACACACGTCGCCATGGAAACGCGGCGGCTCGGCCGCGGTGAGCTGACGATTACCGAGTATCGCCTGGGCGTGGACGGCAGCGAACTGCCGCCATTCCCCGGATTGGTCAGCCATTGATCCTCCAGGTCCAGCCAACAAATCCGGCTTCCGGACGATCCTATTCCCACAGGAGCCTCGGAACCCTTCGACCGGAGTGAACGCTTGAAATACATCCTTGCCTTGGACCAGGGGACCACCAGTTCCCGCGCTGTCCTCTACGATCGGGATGGCGTCATCCACGGGCTCGCCCAGCGGGAGTTCGAACAGCTTTACCCTTGCCTCGGATGGGTGGAACACGATCCGGAAGAAATCTGGGCGTCGCAGGTCGGTGTCGCCGTCGAGGCGCTGAGCCGGGCCAACGCCCGCCCGCGCCACATTGCGGCGGTGGGGATCGCCAACCAGCGCGAAACCACCATCGTCTGGGAGCGCAAGACCGGGAAACCGGTGTCGAGCGCGATCGTCTGGCAAGATCGTCGCACGGCGCCGATCTGTAAGCGGCTCCAGGATTCGGGCCTCGAAGAAACCATCCGCGCGAAGACGGGGCTGCTGATCGACGCCTACTTCTCGGCCACCAAGATCATGTGGATCCTGGAGAGCGTGAAGGGCGCGCGCGAGAAGGCGGAGCGGGGCGAACTGGCCTTCGGAACCGTGGACAGCTGGCTGATCTGGAACCTGACCAGTGGCAAGCTGCACACCATGGACGCCACCAACGCATCCCGCACCATGCTCTTCAACATTCACGAGTGCAGGTGGGACCAGGAACTGCTCGAGGCCTTCGACATTCCGGCGTCCCTGCTGCCCGAAGTCCGCGCTTCGAGCGGCGTCTATAATGACGTTTCCACCAGCCTCGCCCTCGAGGGCATTCCCATCGCGGGAGTCGCGGGCGATCAGCAGGCGGCACTGTTCGGCCAAGCCTGCTTCCGCCCCGGGATGGCCAAATGCACCTACGGCACCGGGGCGTTTCTGATGCAGACGCTGGGAAGGGAAAGCAGTGCCTCGTGCAATCGCCTGTTGACCACGGTGGCCTGGCAGCGGGACGGAGCCGTCGAATATGCAATGGAAGGCAGCGTTCTGGTTGCCGGCTCGGTGGTGCAGTGGCTGCGCGACGGGCTCGGTATCATCCGCAGCTCCGAAGACGTGGAGCCGTTGGCGCTCAGCGTCCCGGATAACGGCGACGTCTACGTGGTCCCGGCGTTCACCGGACTGGGCGCGCCTCACTGGGATCCGCATGCGCGCGGCATGATCATCGGAATCACGCGCGGGACCAAGGCGGGGCACATCGCGCGGGCCGCGCTCGAAAGCATCGCCTACCAGGTGGCGGATCTCTCCGGCGCCATGCAGCAGGACTCGGGCATCCCCATCCATGCTCTGCGAGTGGACGGCGGCGCATCACGCAACGATACGCTGATGCAGTTCCAGGCCGACCTTCTGGGAATCCCGGTGGTCCGTCCGGCGATCACAGAAACGACTTCGCTCGGCGCGGCGTTCCTCGCGGGCCTGGCCGTGGGATTCTGGAAGAACACCGCCGAAATCGAAGGGCAGTGGACGAAGGAAAAGGAGTTTCAGCCCAGGATGGGCCGCAGGCAGGTGGACAGCCTCTGTGGCCGGTGGCGGCAGGCGCTGGAGCGGTCGAAATCCTGGGGCGTGCACGCCGAAGGTGCGGCGTCTGGCACAAACGCAGAGGGAGGAACGCAATGACACGGCCGGAAATGCTGAGCCGACTCCATGCGCAGCATGGGGAATGGGACGTAATCGTGGTGGGCGGCGGCGCGACGGGCGTCGGCGTGGCGATCGATGCCGCCTCGCGCGGGTACTCCACTCTGCTGCTGGAGCGTAGCGATTTCGGCAAAGGGACGTCCAGCCGCAGCACCAAGCTGGTTCACGGCGGCGTCCGCTATCTGGAACAGGGCAATGTCGCGCTGGTGATGGAGGCGTTGAAGGAGCGCGGGATCTTGCGCATGAACGCTCCGCACCTGGTGAGCGACCTTGCGTTCATCGTGCCCAACTATGATTGGTGGGAAGCGCCGTTCTACGGCGTGGGCCTGAAGCTCTACAACATTCTCTCGGGCAAGTACGGGTTCGGTTCTTCGACCGTTCTTTCCCGGGAGGAGACGATCGAACGGCTGCCCACGATCCGGCAGGACGGCCTGCGCAGCGGCGTGATCTATTTCGACGGCCAATTCGACGACGCCCGCCTGCTCATCAATATGGTGGCGACCGCGGCGCAACAGGGCGCCGCACTCCTCAACTACTGCGCCGTCACTGCATTGCGGAAAGGGCAGGATGGGTTCGTCGACGGTGTGCGCGCGCGCGACGAGGAGAGCGGCCAGGAATTCACGGCAGAGGCCAAGGTCGTGATCAACGCGACCGGTCCGTTTACCGACGGCGTGCGCAAAATGGCCGACCCTTCCGTGCAGCCGATGATCGCGCCGAGCCAGGGCATTCACCTGGTCTTCGACCGGTCGTTTCTTCCGGGCGATTCCGCCATCATGGTGCCACACACCAGCGACGGTCGCGTGATGTTCGCGATTCCGTGGCACGGCCACACCCTGGTGGGAACCACCGATACGCCGATCGCCGAAGCGGTGCCGGATCCCGTGCCCCTGGAAGAAGAAATCGAGTTTATTCTGAATACCGCCACCCGATATCTGCACAAGGCTCCGCAGCGCAGCGACGTACTGAGCGTGTTCACCGGGATCCGCCCGCTGGTGAAGGCGGCGGACTCGAGCAACACCGCGGCGCTGTCGCGCGATCACACGATTCATATCGACGAATCGGGCCTGTTGAGCATCGCGGGCGGCAAGTGGACTACCTACCGGAACATGGCCGAGGATTGCGTCAATCACGCCGCCATTCTGGGCAAGCTGCCCGAACGCGAGTGTACGACGAAGCGGCTCAACATCCACGGATTCCACACCCAGGCACAGAAGTTCGGAGCGCTCCGCGTCTACGGGTCCGACGCCCCCGCCATCGAAGAGCTGAAGCGGAGCGACCCGGAACTGGCGCAGCCCTTGGCCGCGGATCTGCCCTACGTAGGGGCGGAGGTGGTATGGGCAGCGCGGCACGAGATGGCCCGAACGGTGGAGGATGTCTTGTGCCGCAGGACGCGCGCGCTGTTCCTGAATGCGAAGGCCGCGTTGGAAGCCGCTCCCAAGGTCGCGTCTCTGATGGCGAGGGAGCTTGTTTACAGTTCGAGATGGGAATCAGAGCAGGTCGCGGAGTTTCAGAGGGTCGCCGGCCACTTTCAGATTTCCCACACTCTAACGCCGCTGCGATAGAACGAAACGAACCCATCCTCGCTGACTTTCAGGGCCAGGCCGAACCGCGATGCGTACATCGCCGCCGTACTCCGGCCGCCTTCCAGCGCGGCGAGCGACGCCCCGTTGGTGCGCAGGATCGCGCCGAATGCCAGCAGACGGCCGCGGCGATCGAGCACGATGCCGCCGTCGACGCCGGCGATGCTTTGCAGGATGGTGGGCTCCAGCTCGACCACGGTTCTATCGCGCAGGAGGTAGTGCGCCCTGGTGGCATGGTTCGGCTTGTGATCGTCCAGGAGATCTTCCGGCGCCACCATGCCCGCCGCCGATGCGCCCTCGTCCAGCACAATGAAAAGGGCGCCGCGGCGCGCTTCGGCCAGGTTGAGAGCGACCACGAACAGGCGTTCGGCGATTGCGCTATCGCCGACCGCCTCGTGAAACCTGGCATACTTCTCTAGCAAGTCCGTGATGTGCCAGCGCCCCTCCAGGAAGTGCAGCGCCTGGACTCCGCCCGCGAAGATCTTGATCTCGCCATTGGGCGAGAGCACGAGGCAGACATTGCCGCCGCCCGCGGTAGCCAGGCTATGCGCCCGGTAGCGCTCCGGACCGGGTGCCGGTAGAACGGCGCTGCCGCACGATTTCGCGTAGCGCTCCACATCGACGAGGTCCACCAGCATGCCTGCCGCATTCACCAGGAACACGGTGTGGAGGCCGTCGCAAAGGCGGTGGAAGCGCTTGATGGACATCAGCGCGGCATCGTACGGCACGGCGCGGCGCCCAGCATCGAGATCATCGTTGACCAGGATCACTCCGGTCGAAATGCGGCGGCTTTCGTAGGTGATGAGGGAACTCTGCCGGAGCACGCCGATGGCCTGCGCCAGCACATCGCCGCTCCCCACAGGATCCAGAAACGCGGAGACGTATCGGTCTTCGGGCAAGCCCTCCAGCAAGTGGAGCTTTGCGACAGGCTCGGCCGAGACGATGCTCTGATATCGCGCCGAGATGACCGCGCCAACGGCCGCCATCATTCGGCGCTCGTCGCTGCTCAGGGGACGTGCGGTGCGTTCCTGGCGGTAGTTCACGCCCATCCATTCCAGATCGAGCCCGCCATCCGCGGGGTGAAGAGTCAGTGCCGGCTGAAACGCCGCCGCCTCTGCGCGAGGAGAGAGGACGGCATCCGGGAAGAAATAGCGAACGCCCTTCTCGAAAGCGTCGCGGCAGAGCGATTGGACAAACCGCAGAGCGTCGGGGCGGGGCTGCTGCACCTGGATGTACGTTGCACGATGGCAGCCAAACACTACTGAGCCGGCGCGAAGTAGCCGCGGCGATAGAAGACGTTCAGCTTCGTCCCATCGGTTGGGTTGGCCGTAACCTTGATCCGATGATACTTGCCGTCATTCTGTGCATCGGCGGGCTTGAAGCCGAGCACATACTCGTTGCGCATGTCGACGCTGATATGGCGTGCGACCGATGCCAGCTCGTCCAGGTTATCGACGTGGTAGTGCTTGCCACCAGTCTCGCCGGCGAGTTCTTCGAGAAGGCCGGGGCCGTTCGCCTCCTCCGGCGATCGCTTGCGGGCGTCGCCGTCAAAGATGCCGATAGCGTACATCTGCAGGTCGGATTCGAGCACCTCGGACCTCACTTGCGATCGGCTCAACCGGCTGTGATTATCGCCGCCATCGGAGACGATGAGAAGCGCCTTTCGCGCGTTGCTAGCCTTCTTCATCTGCACGGATGCCAGGTGAATGGCGTCCAGCAGCGAAGTGCGTCCAAACGGCCCAGCGTGCATAAAGCGGCGGTAGAGCTGGTCCGCATCGGTAGTGAAAGGGACGGTGAGTTTGGCCCGTTCGCTGAATTCGACCAGGAAGAACTCGTCGGAGGGATTCGCAGTTTGCAACACGCTAGCCGCCGCTTCCGAGGATCTTCGCATCTTGTGCTGCATGCTGGCGCTGGTATCCAGCAGCACGCCGATCGAGACCGGCGCATCTTCCTTTGCGAAATAACTGATGTTCTGTTCGGAATTGTCCTCGAACAGGTGGAAAGACTCCTTGGGGAGATCGGTGACGGAGACGCCGTTTGGGGTCGCGACGTGGACTGGGATTAAGACCAACGACGCGTCGACACGGATCGTGCCCTCCGGCGTTTCCGGCGACGGCCGGGGGTGCTCTGTCCTGGGCGTCAATGGCCCTTGCGGCAGCATCGCCCAGGGAAGTGCTAAAAATAACGGCACAGTCCAAAAACCCACCCGGGTGCTCGACATGCGGGCCAATATACCACAGTGGATGCCGGCGGTTGAGTATGCCAAGCTTCCAACCGCCAACAAACGCCGTCGCGGATCTGTCCTAATCTCTTGAAGCCGGACGCACTGGCTTCATGGAGACGGAGATCCGATGCGTTCAAACCTGGCACTGGGGATTGGGGTTGTGGCTGCGCTTGCGGGCTTGGCCGGATGCGCCAAAATCCGGTATCCCAACTACTACCTGCTCAACGTGCCCGCCCCCTCGTCTGCCGGCCACACCGCGTCGCTCCTGGGGCCGGCTGCCGTGCGGCAATTCGCTTCTCCGGCATTTCTGCGCGAGGGTCCGATTGTGTACCGGGAATCACCGGAGCGACTCGCCTTTTACAACTACGATCGCTGGGCGGCCGACCCGCGCCGCGCGGCCACCAACGCCATGGTCAACGAAATGCGGTCGCGGGGCACATTCCAGTCCGTCGACCTCTACGATGGCAGCACCACTAGCGACTGGATTGTCAGCGGCACGCTCGATCACCTGGAGGAGGTCGATGAAGGCGCCGATGTGTGGATCGAAGTGGGCCTCTCGGCGCGATTGAAGAGCGTGCGCACCGGCGAGGTGCTCTGGCAGGACACGTCGACCAAGCGAGTGAAGGTGGACAAGCGTTCCGTTGCCGGAGTCGTGGCCGGAATGTCTCGTGAGACAGGAGCCGCCGTGCAAGCGCTGGTTACCTCGATGTTGGACCGCCTCTCGACGCCGGCGCCGGCTCAAAATGACTTTCCCCATTAGAAGGATTCGCCATGCCTGAAGCAACCGCAAGTTCTCCGAAGCCCTCCAGTTGGGCGAGCCGCATCAAGAACGTGGTCGTGCCTGTGCTGATTCTGCTCATGGCCGGCGGGATCATGGTACTCATCGCCGGGAACTGGAATACATGGGCAAGCGAGCGCCTGGCACAGGAGACCGACGATGCCTACCTCCGCGCCGACCTCACACCGCTCAGCACCAAGGTGGCGGGCCTGGTGGCGAAGGTGAATGTCTCCGATTATCAGCAGGTGAAGGCCGGCGATCTCCTGGTGGAACTGCGCGACGAGGATTTTCGAGCTCAGGTACAACAGGCCGAGGCGGGGGTGGCCGCTGGTCAAGACGCACTTATCAACAACCGGCGGCAGAAGGAACTGCAGGATGCGCGAATCGTTCAGGCCGAAGATGGAATTCGCGCTGCCGAGGCCGACATCACGGCGGCGGAGGCGGGAATCGAGGCGGCAAGTTCGATGATTGCCAATGCCCGGAGCGGAATCGAAGGCGTCAAGGCCGACGTGCAGCGTACGCTGCTGGAGCGGCGGCGGCAGGAAGCACTAGTGGCTTCAGAATCCGCCACGCGGCAGAAGCTCGAACAGGTTGTGGCGGACGAGGAGCGCTTCCGTGCGCAACTCGCGAGCCGGGAGGCGGACCTGAGCACCGCGTCGGCCCAACTGGCCAGCCGCCGTGCCGACCTGGCCCGCGCGCAGGCGCGATTGGGCAGCACGAAATCCGAGTTGGAAGCACAAAAGCGCCAGCGCGCCGTCTTGGATTCGCAGGAATTGTTGCTTCACGCAGATCTGGAGGCCAAGCGGGCCTCACTCGCGCTGGCACGTACCAATCTCGGCTACACGCGCATTGTCGCGCCCGAAAACGGCATCGTGAGCGAGCGGAAAGTGCGCACCGGACAATTGGTCAGTCCCGGCACTCAGGTAATTTCGCTGGTGCAGAACGAAGTCTGGGTGCAGGCCAATTACAAGGAGACCCAGATTCGTCAGATCCGCTCGGGCGACCCGGCGGAGATCCGGGTAGATACGTTTCCCGGCGTGATTTTCAGGGGCAAGGTCGACCACATTTCGCCCGCCAGCGGATCGCAATTCGCGCTGCTGCCGCCCGATAACGCCACCGGAAACTTCACTAAGATCGTACAGCGCGTGCCCGTGAAAATCGTTCTCGATGGCGGGCAACGGATCGCCGAGCGGTTGCGGCCGGGGCTGTCGGTGATCGCGACCGTTCGCACCAACGGGAGCGGCCAGTGACGGAGGGCGCCCGGTGATTGTGTCGGATACCAAGGCCGCTCCTCCCGCCGCGCCAGCGACCCCGGCCGCCGCCACGGCACGCAAGACCAACCCGTACATCGGGATTCTCGGCGTTTTTCTGGGCGCCGGCGCGGCGACCCTAAACTCGCGGCTGATCAGCGTCGGGTTGCCAGATATCCGCGGGGCGCTCGGTTATGGCTTCGATGAGGGCTCATGGATTCCCACCGCACTGAACATGGCGATGATGTTCAGCGGCGTCTTCGTGGTGTTCCTGAACGCCTTCTTCGGTCCGCGCCGGATCTTGCTTCCCGCCGCGGCGGCCTTCACGGTAGCTTCGGTGCTGTTGCCGTTCTCTCCGAATTACTGGAGTATGATCGCGCTACTCGTAGTCGCGGGCCTGGCATCCGGCACGTTTTACTCCCTCACGCTGACCTTCGTGCTGACGGCGCTTCCCAAGCGGCTGATCATTTTTGGGATTGCCGCGTATGCCGCGGATATCGTGTTCGTAAGCAACTTCGCATCCATTCTGGAGGGCTGGTATGTGGAGGTTCTCTCCTGGCACTGGATCTTCTGGACCGCGGCGGTGCTC
>DATJYW010000070.1:0-38198 GCA_035499435.1 Candidatus Acidiferrales bacterium
TCTACGCCACCTGGCTTCGGGTCTATTACGGTTTGGGCGGATCCACCAACCTCAGTGACAAATTCCCGTGGGGTTTGTGGATCGCCTTCGACGTCATGTGCGGCGTGGGTTTGGCGGCGGGCGGCTTCACGCTCGTGGCCATCGTGCACATCTTCAATATCGAGCGGTATCGACCCGTATTGCGGCCCGCGGTGCTCACGGCATTCCTCGGCTACCTGCTGGTGGTGGTCGGATTGATTTACGACCTCGGCCGCCCGGATCGCCTGTGGCACCCCCTGGTGATGTGGAATCCGCACTCGGTGATGTTCGAGGTGGCGTGGTGCGTCACGCTTTACACCACCGTCCTGTTCCTGGAATTCCTGCCCATAGTCTTCGAGAAATTCGGCTGGCACAAGCCGCTCGAGTGGATCCACCGCATCTCGGTCCCGCTGATGATCCTCGGGGTGCTGCTCTCCACCCTGCACCAGAGCTCGCTGGGATCGCTGTTCCTGATTGTGCCTTCCAAACTCTACCCGCTCTGGTACACGCCGATTCTTCCCCTGCTGTTCTACATCTCCGCGATCGCGGTGGGGCTGGCCATGACCATATTCGAATCGTGGCACAGCAGCCGGGCATTCGGGCGGGCTTTGGAGCTGCCGCTCTTGGCGAGCATGGCGCGCGTGCTGGCGGTCATCCTGAGCGTCTACCTCTGGATCCGCTTCCTGGATCTCAGCCACCGCCACGCTTTCGGACTGCTGACGCAGAACCGCATCGAGACCTGGCTGTTCCTGCTGGAGATCGCGCTGATGGCCGTCCCCATGGTGCTGCTGTACCAACCGGGCGTGCGCATGCGGCCGGGCGCGCTGTATGCGTGCGCCGTGATGGTCGTGTTCGGATTCATCACCAACCGCTTGAACGTCGGCACGGCCGGGCTGGAAGCGGGCGCCGGCACGCACTATCTGCCCAAGTGGAGCGAAATCGCGGTGACGCTCTCGATCGTGGCCGCAGGGTTCGCGATCTTCCGCGCTATCGCGCAATATTTCCCCGTGTTCGAAGAGGAACACCACGAACCGGCGCCGGCCGAGGCAGTCGGTGCAACCGAGGAAACCAGCCGGGCGGACCGCGAGGTCTGCCCCACATGACATGATCGGATTCCGGACAATCCGGTTGGGACTGGCCGCCAAGCTGGCCATCTGCGTAGTCGCAAGTACAGCGGCCTTTTTCGCTTTGTTCGGGTACATCAACCTCCGCGCCGAGCGCAGCCACTCCGAGCGGTTGATCGAGCAGTCCGCCGTACGCATCACGGATATCATCCTCGGCAGCACACGCTACCAGATGCTGCACAACGACCGGCAGGCGCTGTACGCGATGGTGCAGGACCTGGGCCGCGAGCCCGGGCTGCATCGCATCCGCGTGTTCAATCCGGACGGGCGGATCGCCTTCTCCACCGATCCGCAGGACATCAATACCGTGCAGCCCCTCCCCACCGAGCGAACGCGAACGTTCACCGACCGCGAGGGACGACGCGTTCTGGGAGCGATCAAACCGATCGAGAACTCCCGGGACTGCTCCAGCGCGGAATGCCACCAGCATCCGGCGTCGCAAAAGGTGCTGGGCGTGATCGATGCCGATCTGTCCCTGGCAACCGTAGATGCGCAGATGGCGCAGCACCAGGCGAGCTTGGCCTTCTTTCTGATCGGGGCGATCGTGTTCGGCTCGGCCCTGGCGGTGGCGTTCATCTGGATCGTCGTGTACCGCCCGGTGAAGGCGCTCATCGCCGGCACGCACCGCGTGGCGGGCGGGGACCTGGACTACCGCCTGCCTGTGCTCTCCGCGGACGAGTTGGGAGACCTCGCCGCCTCCTTCAACAAAATGACCACGGAGGTCGCCGGCGTACAGGCCAAGATCGAAGCCGAAGTGCGCCGCAAGACCGCCGAACTGGAAAAGGCCCATAAGTCGCTGCTGAAGTCGGAAAAAATGGCCTCGATCGGCAAACTGGCGGCGACCGTGGCCCACGAAATCAACAACCCGCTGTTCGGGATTCTGACCTATGCGCGCCTGGTGCTGCGCGGCCTGGCGCGAGTCGAGGGCCAGGGACGGGACGAGATGGTCGAACAGCTTCAGACCATCGAGCGCGAAAGCAAGCGTTGCGGCGACCTGGTCAAAAACCTGCTCACGTTTTCCCGGCAGGCGCCAAGCAATCGCGAGCCCAACGACCTGAACACCATCGTGCACCGCGCGGTGATGCTGGTGAAACACAAACTGGATATGCAGAGCATCGAGCTCGCGGAAACCCTGGCCGAAGGTCTGCCGCCGGTGGAATGCGATGCCAACCAGGTACAACAAGTGGTTCTCGTGCTTCTGGTCAACGCCTCCGAAGCCATGCCTAAAGGCGGCCGCCTCGAGGTGGCAACGGAATTCGACACCCGCGCCGATCAGGGTGTGGTGCGCGTCAAGGACAACGGGAGCGGCATTCCCGAAGATGTGCTGCCCCACATTTTCGATCCGTTCTTCACCACCAAGGAAGATCAGAACCGCACCGGGCTGGGGCTGGCGGTGGCATCGAGCATCGTCGAGCAGCACGCGGGCGAGATTACGGTACAGTCGGTCCCGGGCAAAGGGACCGAGTTTCGGGTTGCGCTGCCGGCAAGCAGCGGGGCGGAGGATCGTATTCTGTCGTCCGCCCAAGGTGCGGCGGATACACGTCTTTCGACGTCCGGCCGCTCCGCGGAAGGTTCGAGGTAACGGGAGGAAACGATGGCCAGTGTGGCAGAACCGCCAAGTGCGGTCAGGACAAAAGGCAAGATCCTGATTGTGGACGACGAATTGGTGGTGCGCGATTCGCTGAGCAAGTGGTTCACAAGCGAGGGATACACGGCGCGGCCGACGGCGGGGGCGCGCGAGGCTCTGGAGGTCATCCAGCAGTTGGAGTTCGATATCGCGCTGATCGATATCAAGATGCCGGGTATGGACGGCATGGAGTTGCAGGCACGGCTGCGCGAGGCGGATCCGGACCTTACGGTGATCATCATGACCGGCTACGCCAGCGTCGATACCGCGGTGCAGGCTCTCAAGCGCGGCGCCTACGACTACATCACCAAACCGGTGGATCCGGACGAGCTCTCGCACCTGGTGGCCAACGCCCTGGAGCACAAGCGCGTCCGGCACGAAGTCGTGCGGCTGCGCGAGAATCTGCAGGAAGTCGCGCCCGGAACCGAGCTCATCGGCCGCAGCCCGGCGATGAAGAAGGTCACCGAGCTGATCGAGATGGTCGCGCCCACCGAAGCCACGGTGCTGATCACCGGCGAGAGCGGAACCGGTAAGGAGGTGGTGGCCCGCGCCATCCACGCCGCCGGCCCGCGGCGCTACATGCCCATGGTCACCATCCACTGCGGCGCGCTCACCGAGACCCTGCTCGAAAGCGAGCTCTTCGGCCACGAGAAGGGCGCGTTCACCGGCGCGCAATACCGCAAGAAAGGCAAATTCGAAGTTGCCGACGGCGGCACCGTGTTTCTGGACGAGATCAGCGACATCAGTCTCAAAACCCAGACCGACCTGCTCCGCGTGCTCCAGGAAAAGGAGATCGTGCGCGTGGGCGGAAACCAGCAGATCAAAGTGGATTTCCGCTGCATCGCCGCCACCAACAAAAACCTGGAGAACCTGGTGAAAGCCGGCACGTTCCGCCCGGACCTCTACTACCGGCTGCACGTGTTCTGCATCGACTTGCCGCCGCTGCGCGACCGGCGCGAAGATATCCCCCTGCTGGTAGACCATTTCCTCAACAAGTTCTGCATGGCCACCAGCCGGCCCGTGCCCGCGCTCTCGAACGAAGCCATGGAAGTGCTCATGCGCCATGACTGGCCCGGCAACGTCCGCGAGCTGGAGAACGCCGTCGAGCGCGCCCTCGTGGTCGGGCGCGGGACGGAGATCCGGCCCGCCGACTTCAGCTTCCAGTTCCAGTCCGATGAGCCGAAGGGCGGACGCACCCTCGATGACATCGAGCGCGCGCACATCGAACGGGTCCTGCGCGAGACGCAGCACAACCTCTCACGTGCCGCGCGGATCCTGGACATCGATCGCACCACCCTGTACAACAAGCTGCGGCGCTACGGTCTGCGGTGAAGCCGATCCACCTCATCCCGCTGGGCAACGGGCGGATCGAGCCGGGGCTCGACGTCCTGGAATACCTCGCCGCGGCCCTGGCGCGCACGTTTCGCACGCCGTGCCGCATCCGCCCGGAAGTGCTCGACCCGGCGTTCGCATTGGATGCCGGGCGCCAGCAATACTATTCCACCGCCATCTTGCAGCGCCTGGAGCGCTCCTGTGATCCGGACGCCCGCACGCTGGCCGTGACTGCCTGCGATCTCTATGTCCCGGTCCTGACGTTCGTCTTCGGAGAGGCACAGCTTGACGGCACCTGCGCGGTGGTGTCGACGGCGCGCCTCAACGAGGAATTCTACGGGATGCCCCGCCAGGACGCCCTGATGCGCGAACGCCTGGTGAAGGAGGCCGCGCACGAGCTGGGCCATACCTTCGGACTCCGCCACTGTGTCGACTGGCGATGCGTCATGGCGAGCAGCCACGCGGTCGAACGGCTGGACGTGAAAGGAGCCGCTTTCTGCCGCGACTGCTGGACCAGAGTCAGCGGCGCCGGCTGGTAGCCGGTATTCCAGGTCCGGCCTGAGGCCGATGCCGTGCGCCGGGACGCTGTTTGGGCGGCTGCGCCTCGTCGTCCACCCGAGCAGGATCCTGCTTGGCGAGGGGTTCGGGTTGAGGAGCCTGCGGCGGCCCGGTCTTCACGGAAAACTGGCGCCACCGGATGGCTCCTCCAAATCGCCGGTATGATTTGATTCCTTGTTCGCTCACGTTGAGACCTGAACCAGTTCCCTGGTTACTTGTCGATCTTGACTCCGATGACTTCGCCCGAGAGAACGATTTCGACGCGGCGATTCTGCTGGCGTCCGGCCGCGGTCGAATTATCGGCGACCGGGTTGGCCTTGCCGAAACCGACGGCGCTGATATTCGTAACCGCCAGCCCCTGCTGCACAAGATAGTCCCGCGTGGTGGCGGCGCGCTGTTCGGAAAGCTTCTGGTTGAATTCGTCGCTGCCGGTGCTGTCCGTGTAGCCCTCGATGCGCAGCATCAGGCCCGGGTGCGCCAGGATGATGCCCGAAAGTTGGGCGAGTTTCTCCCGCGTCGCAGGCTTGAGATCGTATTTCCCCGTGGCGAAAAGCACGTCCGCCATGGTTACCACCAGTCCGCGGGGCGTGTCTTTGGTCTCGAGAATCCGGTTGAGCTGATCCAGCAACTGGGCACGCAGGGCCTCGGTTTGCTGGCGGGCGCGTTCGGCGTCGGCTTTGGCAGCCTCTTCCTTGGCCTTCAGCGCGTCGGCTTCCATCTTGGCCTTGAGTGCGGCGGCGTCATTTTCGGCCTTCAACTGGGCTTCTCGGGCCGCGGCGATTTCTGCCTGGTGCCTCGCCTCTTCGTCGGCCTTGCGCTTGGCTTCCGCCGCTTCGGCGTCGGCTTTGCGCTTGGCCTCGGCCGCCGCCTCGTCGGATTTACGCTTCGCCTCGGCCGCCTCAGCCGCGGCTTTGGCTTCCGCATCCGCCTTGGCCTTGGCCGCGGCGGCCGCCTTCTCGTTGGCGATGCGCTCCTCTTCCTGCCGCTGCACGGACAGGGCGCGTGCGTCCTCCGAAGACTGAACCGTCATGCGGGCCGTCGAAATGATGTCCTTCTTGTTGGTCTTTCTGGCAAGAGCGTTCTCGGTCAACTTCAGCCCGCCATCGGCCTTTGTGAAAATTTCCGGAGCATACTTGTCTGCCGCGCGCGACTTGGCGATCTCGACGGCGTTGCGGGCCTCGTAGACCTCCAGCGGCACATTCTTCAGGTCCAGGGAGAGCGCCAGCGGATTGCCCAGCTTCTCATACTGGGAACGCCGCATCAGCTTATAGTCGTTCACCACGACGATCTTGCCCTTCGTGTTCTTCCGCACGTCGTTGACCAGGATCACCTCTTCGCTCGGCTGGCGTACGGCAAAATACGGTTCCGCCGTGACAAACAAGGAAAAGGTCTGGGTGGCGGCCGTGGCTTTCAGCTTCGCCTGCCCGTTGTTATCCGGCTGGATCTCGCCAACATTGTTGAATCGGCCGTCAGGTGACACCACCCAAAGGACATAAGTCAGGAACTCGGCTCCAAGCTTGGTCGGCGACGCCATCCCCTTGAGGGAAACCTCGATATTCGTCACGCCCTGCCGGGCCTGAATAGTCGCCTCGCCGCCCGCCCCCGGGACGACCCCCGTGGGATTCAGGTCGATCTGCGTCGAGCCCCCGCCGACCTGATAACTCACGGCCCGGATTGCTTTATCTACCAGGCCGCTGGCCGGCGTGGCCGGCTGAGATTGTGCAAAGACCGAAGCGGTACACCACACCGCCGCTGTTATCGCTGTTCGAACTCCATTCATTCTGCGCCTCCTTTGGAACACCGGGCTTCGGCCAGACCGAACCCGGACAAATCTCCGGACGC
Source organism: Candidatus Acidiferrales bacterium (assembly GCA_035499435.1). Lineage (GTDB taxonomy): Bacteria > Acidobacteriota > Terriglobia > Bryobacterales > Bryobacteraceae > Solibacter. Next base: position 6,502 of record DATJYW010000070.1, read on the forward strand.
CGGCGGACACGCCACACGCGGATGATGAGGGGAAAGGGCCCGCAAACGCAACGTGGCCGCCGGCATCGGAGAACTCATTGAATCTTCCAATCTGCGAGCAATTGAAACTCCAGGCGGGTCTCCGAGGGAATCTTCAAATGCGGCTGGCCGGCCGCGGCGATGGCCGTGCCTGTAGCACCGCCAGCCACTGCCCCGATGGCCGCACCCTTACCGCCGCCTGCGATGCCTCCAATGATCGCTCCCAGGCCCGCGCCGCCGAGTACTTTCCCCGCGGTTTTCTTGCCTTCGCCGCCGGTCTTCTGCTCGGCCATGGTCGTCACGACCTGGTATGACTTCCCTCCTACCGAAATCGCATTCACTTTGAGCTGGATCAAATCGCTGCCTTTCATCCGGCCGCCTTGCTCGACCTTGGCCGCCAGCAGCGTGACCGGCGCGCCGCGGGGAACGATGACATTCCCGCCCGACATGATCGGGTCGTCGATGGTGCCCCGAAACTTCGCGCCGGCTTTGGTCGCGTCCACGTCGATCGCGTCGATGGTGCGCACCCGGAAGGATGTGCCGCCGGGCACGATCGCCGCCTGGCCCGACGCGGGCGGCGCGGCTTCCACCGGGGGCGGCGCCGAGAATTTGATGGTTGCGACGTTGTCGATCGGTATCTTGATGACGCCGTCGGAGGTTTGAAACTCGACCTGGTTGGGTCCGCCGCCGACAAAGGTACCTTCGAGCCTCTTGCCGTTACGCAGAGAAACCGTATCGGCGCGCAGCAGGATTGCGCCCGCCGCAAGCACCAGCACTGGAACGAGGAACTTGGTGTGTCTCATGTCGTACTCCTCAGGGCATGACCGGGAGTTCGGCGGCGATCTGCAGATCGCACAGCTTCTCCAACTGATTCTCCACCTGTAGGAATCGGGCGGCGGTAATCGGATCCATGGCCTCTTTGATACGACCGTAGTACTTCTTCTTCAGATCGAGGCGCTGCTGCTCGATGTCCATCAGCTTGTTCGCCAGGCGGTCCGCGGCATCGCCCGTCATGTTCCGGTAGTTGGCGGCATAGTCTTTGATCAAGACGACGATCTGATCGCCGATTCCATTGAGCTCGGTCTCGAACTCCTTGTAGATCGGCCAGAATTTTGCGGCATCGGCGGCGCTGAACTCCATCACGTCGCCCATCACCTGGGACTTGGCCTTCTTCACGTCGGTCCGCAAAAGCTCAATGTAGGCGCGAAGATTCATCTCCTGCGTCGAGACAGCGTCCGTCCTGCCGAGACCGACGGCTGTCCCAGGTTTTTTGGCGGATTCCTGGGCGTTCAGCGCGGAGGCGGCAAGAAGCGCGCCAGCGAGCGTGATCACGATGCTTTTCATATGCTCCTCGGCGTTGTTCCTTTCAGTTTCGCAGCCTGCCGGCGCACATCCGGCGCACCAATACACGCGCGGAAAGTCTCGCCGGCACTCAACACGGCATTCCTTTCGGGGTTTACCGCCAATACGATGCGGCCGGACCGGCGGCAGATCTAGAAAAGAAGGCCGCAACCGCAGAAATTGTGCAACCGTCTGACACGGGCTGGAATCAACACCACGGCCAGCAACAAGGCAGGCGGTAAGTGTAACGTGTGCCATGCCCAAAGAGCGATTCGGGACCGGTTTGAGGGAGCGGAAATGAAAAGGAAACGCGGATTGAGCGCGGCGCCATGGTTCTCCCTGGCGCTCGTGATTTCAAGCCTGGTGGCGCAGCCGGACGGCAAGCAGCCGGCTGACCCGGGTTGGCCCAGGCAGTACACGGACGGGAACACCAAGCTGGTCCTTTACCAGCCCCAGGTGGACAGCTGGAAGGACTTCAAGACAATGGAGATGCGCTTCGCCGTCGCGCTCACCCCGGCGAAAGGCACGCCGCAGGTCTTTGGCGCCTTCATGGTAGCCGCCGACACGCTGGTCGACGCCGGCACGCGGACGGTCGAGTTTCTGAACATCCACATCGACGATGCCCGGTTCCCCAGCGCCAAAGACCCCGACGAGCAGAAGAAGTGGATCGACCTCGCCGGAAAACTGCTTCCCAAGCAGGCGCTGGGCGTCTCGCTGGATCGGGTGCTGGCCTATGTCGACGCCAAAGACGAAAAAGTGCGGGAATCCAAGGTCTCGCTCGATCCACCCCCGATCCTGGTGAGCACACAACCGGCAGTGCTGGTGATCATTGATGGCGAACCGATCCTGAACGACATAGAGAAGACCAATCTGCAAAAGGTGGTGAACACCAACTGGGACTTGTTCTTGGATAAGAAGGAGCACCGCTACTATCTGCGAAACGACAAGGTTTGGCTGGGAGCCAAAGAGCTCACCGACGCATGGAAAGCCGAAACCAAGCTGCCCAAGGACTTTGAGAACCTGCCCGATACCGACGACTACCGCGAAGTCAAAGCTGCTGCCAGGTCGCCCGAAAAGCAAAAATTCGTAACCCTCGTGATGGTGGTAAACAAGCCCACCGAGCTGATCGTGATCAATGGGGCGCCTTCCATGCAACCGATCGTCGGGACGGCTTTGTCCTGGGTGGTCAATACGGAAGGCGATCTGTTCTTCGACAACGCAGGCAAGACCTACTATTTGCTGACCTCGGGGCGATGGTTCAAAACGACGGTGTTGAACAGCGGTGCCTGGCAGGCCGCCACGGCCAGTCTTCCTGAAGACTTCAAGAAGATTCCCGTGGATCACCCGCGCGCTCACGTGCTGGCCTCCGTCCCGGGCACCAAGCAGGCGGACGAGGCCGTGCTGGCGGCTTCCATTCCGACCACCGCGACTTTGGAGCGCAAGACCGCGGATGCCAAGGTCCAATACATCGGAGAGCCGAAATTCAAATCCATCGAAGGGACCAACATATCGTACGCGGAAAACACACCCAGCGACGTCTTGAAGGTGGGAGACACCTATTACCTCTGCCTGGATGGCGCCTGGTTCATGGCGCACGCGCCCGATGGGCCGTGGGAGGCCGCCGACAAGATTCCGCCGGAGATCTATCAGATACCCGCGGACTCTCCGAAATACAACGTGACCTATGTTCAGGTTTATGAATCGACACCGGACACGGTAACTTATGGATACACGTCCGGTTATGTCGGCATGTACGTAGGATACGGTGTCGCCATGTGGGGTACGGGATACTATTACCCGCCCTATTATGCCTATGGATTTTATCCCTATCCGGTCTACTGGCCCTCCGCCTACTACACCTACGGCGCCAGCGCCTGGTACAATCCGGCGACCGGCGCCTACGCGCGCGGAAGCGCGGTGTACGGACCGTACGGCGGATACGGGCGCGCCGCGGCATACAATCCCTCCACCGGAAGATACTCGTGGGGCCAGGCCGCTTATGGTCCCTATGGCGCCGCCGCCACAGGTGGTTTCTACAACCCGAAGACCGGGGCTTGGGGGCAGGGATACCGCGCCAGCAATGGTTACCAGAGCTGGGGCCAGAGCGTAGTCGGAGTAGGCAATCGGACCGCGCGCACCGCGTCGTACGCCGACAGCCGCGGCGCCGTCGGCGCAATCTCCGGATCGCAGGGAGGTAAGGCCGTAGCCGCTCGCGGTGCCAACGGCAACAGCGGCTTTCTCGCGCGATCGTCGTCGGGGGATGTCTACGCCGGCCGCGACGGCAACGTGTACAAGCGGGACCAGTCCGGCAACTGGTATCAGAACAACGGCGGGAGCTGGCAAAACGTGAACCGGCAGCAGCAAACCGGCTCCAACCAGGCCCGAACCAACGCGCAGGGCGCCGGCGGCTCCGGAAATCGCAGCTTCAGCGGCTCGTCGGGAACGCAGCAACTCAATCGCGACGCGCAGGCTCGAAGCTGGGGCAACTCCAACGCGCAGCGATCGCAGCAGAGTATGAGCAGCCGTCCCAGCGGTGGATATTCTCAGCGCGGCGGTGGCGGTATGAGGATGGGCGGCGGGCGGCGGAGGTGACAACCGAAGTCCGCACCTCCAAATTGATTATTTCGACTTGCCCGGTTTGCCGGGGAAATTCTTGAACAGTTTTTCGGCGGCGATCGGAATCTTGTCCTTCCCCGCACCCGGCGTGGTCTTCAACGTCTCGGTGGCCATGCCCGCCCAGGCCGATTTCTTGGCCGCGGAATCGATCAGGTTGACCACCAGGGTTCCTTCCTTGTTGTAGCGGCCGACCGTGAAGGTCGTCGTGCCCCAGTTCGCCGGGTCCAGGCCGGCAAAAACCACGGCTTCCAATTGCGGAACGGAAGTGCCCAGGCCCAGCACAGACACCTGCAAATCGCCGCCCTCAGGCACCTCTTTCAGCCCGATCCTCTGCAACTCCTTGCCCACGGCGCCGCGGATGATCGGGTCGAACACAGGATCGTTCTCGACGGTTCCGGCCTTCCCCAGAACCTTGGTTGGAAGCCACGTGTACGTCTTGTATCGGGAGAAATCGGTGCCCGGCGGGAACCACGTCTGAACTTTGCCTGCGAAACACGGTGCGGCCAGGACCCCGAGCAACACGAGGGACGCTGCGGATATTGGTTTCATCTCAGGTTAGCGATGCCGGGAGGAGGAGCCGGTCGTAAATTATTCGAGGCGGCCGGCCACCGGATTCATTACTTGGCCGTCGTCTCGTTGTCCTCGAAAAATTTGCTCCAGGTGGCGTCCGGCGAGAAAACCGTGATGCCGGCCGCGCTCGGGGTATTCGAGCCCAGGTCCTTGCCATAAACCACCCCGAGCTGGTTGACCTGAAAGGTCATCGTTCCCGTGACGCCGTATTCGGCGGGCCAGGCGATCAGCGCAAACCCGGCGATCAGCCGGCCGCCGACAGAGTAGTCGCGCGCGCCTCCGGCGGCATCGGGCCCTTGAGAAAGCAGGACCTTGAAGTAATAGCCGAAGTAAGGACGCGCCCGGCCTTCTGGCGCGATCTCGTCCCAGGCTGCCGCGGCGAAGTTGGGACCGATGGGACTCTCATCGTCGCCGCCCTCCACCGGCCAGTAGAGGCCGTCATGCTTGCCGGGTGTGCTGCGTATGCGTCCGGCAAATGAAAGGTAACCGTCACCCGCGTGGTCGGCGGAAAAATACTCGAGCTGTGCGCGGACGTAACGATAGCAGGCCTCGATGACGGCAGGTTCGTTGGCGGATGCGCGTCGGTACGGCGCGCGTAGGGGGGCGGAAAGCGAGGCGGCCCGCCTTTCTGCGTTCGGCGCGGTCTGCGCCAGGGCAGCGGCGCTCGCCAGCAGTGCGAGCAGAATCCATCGCAGTGGAAGGCTCGCGCCGATCGGTCGCAGCCGGTCGCGCCACGGTTCGTTACCGTGCCCAGGATTCCAAACGGCCCCGGCGCGAACCTCTCGCCATCTCATAGTCCACCACCATTCCCTTCAAGCGCCGGCCGGCGACGGGCATGGGTCGCGATTCCGTGCCGGCCAGCAGACAGCCTACCGAAAGATCCTGAATGCTCCCGTCCGCGAATTCCAGGGTCCAACGGAATACCCGGATATCGACCAGCGGCGATTTGAGTTTGACGAAGCAGAGGCCGTTCCCGATATCCAGATCGACTCGAAGTCTGCCTTTGGGAGGGGCCACAGCCACATGGGCGATCCGATTCCAGTCCGCGGGCACGTCGACATCGCTCCAGCCAAGCACACGAGTAATCCAGTGCACCATCCAGTCGGTAGATGAATCGAAACGGTTACGGATCTAGATTATGTTTGGAGCATCCAGGCCTTCAAATAATGAGGCTTGCCGGCGTGGCGGCGCATCTACCGGACAACCCCATGTGTCCGGCGTACCAGCGTGAAGATCCGGCGATCCGGTGCCGCCGGCAAGGGATCGGTTTTCCATTTCACGATTCCACGGGGCGAAGTCGTATGACAATGGGGAAAGGACCATCTATGGTTAATTCCTGGGCGCGGATTCTGATCCTGGCCGCCTGCGCGACGACGCCCGCGGCGTTGCGCGCTCAACCGCCGGACCACGATTTCGGCGAAGTCTCCGCCTTCACCGGCGGAAATTTCGGCGTCGGCAGCCACTGGACCGTGGGCGGCGCCACCGGACTGTCTTTTTCCCGGTATGGCATGGTGCTGTTCGAAGGCTCGTACACGCCAATGGGGAACGATACCGTCCGCAGCCATCCGGCGGGATATTCCGTGCAGAGTTCCCGCCTGATGGACCTCAATCTGACCTTTCACATCACCATCCCGGTGCGGGAGCGGTTGGTGCCCTACGTGATCCTGGGAGGCGGGCCGCTCTGGGTCTCCTACGACCAGGCGGTCGCGGGCTCGCAGGGCGCTGCACTGACCCATGTCAATGAATGGAACTTCGGATTTCATACCGGCGGCGGAGTTCGGTACTACATCCGCGACAACTGGGGGGTCCGCCCCGAGTTCAAAGTTATTGTCAGTAACAGAATCTACACGCGGCTATCGGTGGGGATCTTCTACAATCTGCCCACCGGCTGGCCATGAGCATGTGCCGCCGGCGACGGCTGGCATGCCTCGCGGCGGCGGCTTTCCTGCCCTGGTGTGCGGCGCGCGCGCAATGGAAAGCCCTGGGACCCTTCGGCGGATCCGCGGCGGCGGTGCAGACCGATCCGCACGCTTCCAGAACCGTCATCGCCGGGACCAGCAACGCACTGCTGTTCCGATCGACCGATAACGGCGAGTCATGGACCCCGCTGCGGTTCCCGCTGGAGATGCGCGCGATCCTGTATGCGCTGGCCATCGATCCGAAAGTGCCGGGCATCTACATGGCTGGAATCGCCGCGGAATCGGCTGACCGCTCCGGAATGCTGCGCAGCCTGGACAGCGGCGCCACCTGGCAGGACGTACCCGGACTCCGCGGAGAGCGCGTGCGCGCCATCGCCATTTTCAGGGGCAATTCACAGGTGATCGCCGCCGGGACCGAGCACGGCGTGTTCCTGAGCCGCGACGGAACGGCAACGTGGAAGCGAATTACACCGGCCGACGACCGCGAGCTGCAGCCCGTGGTATCGGTGGCATTCGACTCCAGCGACAGCAAAACCATCTACGCCGGTACGCCTCACCTGCCATGGAAGACCGCCAACGAGGGCGCCGCCTGGAGCTCGATCCATAGCGGCATGATCGACGATTCCGATGTCTTTTCCGTGCTGGTGGACCGCAACCGCAGGCAGCGGATATATGCCAGCGCCTGCAGCGGAATCTATCGAAGCCTGAATGCAGGCGAATCCTGGACCAAGCTGACTCAGGCAAAAGGGGCATCGTTCCGCACGTACACCATCGTGCAGGATCCGCAATACGAAAACGTGCTGTTCGCCGGGACAACCAGCGGCATGATCCGCTCGCGCGATGGCGGCACGACCTGGGAAAAACTGGCGCCATACGAAACGCGCGCCATCGCCTTCGATATGCGCCGGCTGGGACGGATCTTCATCGCCACCGGGAGCGGAATCCTGCGCAGCGAGGACAGCGGCAACACCTGGCGCCAGCTCAACCGCGGCTTCTGCAACCGCCCTCTGACTCCGCTGCGGACGTCCGCCGACGGCACGCTCTACACCAGCACGATCTACGATCCGGCGGATGGAGGGCTCTTTCGTCTGGCGCCGGGAGCCGAAGAATGGTCGAAGATCGCCTGGGATGCAGGAGCGGCGGCCGAGCCGCTGGTCCAGGTGGCGCCCGTCTCGAGACAGAAACTGTACGTCGCAACAGCCAGGACGCTGTTCCTTTCGCGCGACGCGGGCCGCAGTTGGACGCGTGTCACGGGATTGAGCACGGGAGCCCGCCTTACCGGATTGCTGGTCCCCTCCTGGTTGAACGGCAGGTTTATCGAGTCGGCGGGCGAAGGGGTCTTCGGCGGCACGGAAACCACCGGCGTGCGCAGACGCGTGCGCCTGCCCGGCGTGGCCTCGGAGATCCGCTCACTCGCCGCCCTGGATGCAGCCTGGATCGCGGCCATCGCCGGGCGCGACGTGTGGCTCTCGTCCGACGGAGAGACTTGGACGCGGTGCGCCCGCTCCGATGGCGAGGTGGAAGCAATGGTGCGGACAACCGGGCGCAGGATGATAGCGGCAACCACTACCGGCGTCAGGATCTCCGAGGACATGGGCCGTTCGTGGCGTCCGGTAGGCGGCGCTCTCGAAGGAAATACCGTACAGGCGATCTGCAGTCATCCGGCTCAGAGCTCCGTCCTGTTCGCCGCCCGCTTCGGAGCAATCTACCGCAGTCTGGACGGAGGGGAACACTGGGAACCCTTCTCGCCCCGCGATTGGCCCGTGATCTCCGTGAAACAGTTGATGGTCAAGCCAGGCCGGCCCGATCGCCTCCTGGTGCTCTCACAGCAGCAAGGCGTCTTCGTGATCTCGCTGGAGACGCAGCCGGAAAAGTCGCCCACTAATGGGCGGTGACGCCCGCCCCACTCTTGTCCGGGCCCTTCTTCTTGCCCCGATTCTTGGTCAGGGGGCGCGTCAAGTCCGGCAGAAATTCCTTGACCGTGGTGGTCAGCACGTTGTAGCCCATGGTAATGCCGAAGCTGACTGCGCCATCGCCGGCAGTGCTTGTACTGGGCGGCTGCCACAGGCGCGAGAGAAAAGCTCCGGCGGCAAATCCCGTGATGCCCGACACGGAGGGATACCGCCGGCCATCGTCGTGCCGCGCCAGGATGCTGCTGGCCATGGCGTACACCACCCGCCGTCCGAAGCCTTTCTTGCCGGAATTGAAGTACCGGTTGTCTTCGTGCAACAGGCTGGCCAGGCCGAACGTAGTCGTGCGCTGAATGGCGTACTGGCCCATGATGTTGCCGAAACGCTTGCCGTAGCCCGAGGCGCCCTGCTCCCACTCCTCCGGCTTATCGTGCACAAGATCGATCGCAGCCGACGTGGCTCCTTTCAGGTACCACACCGGGTTAATCAACGATCGGGCGTAAATGGCGTTGCGTTCGTGCTGGGTGAGAGGTTTGAAATCGGCGGCGGTATGCCTTCCGGCCATGCTCAGGTAATCGAAGACGTAATTGACCGCTTTGGAGAGTCCTCCGCTGCCGTTGTCATCCGTGGTGCCGGTATTCGCAGTTTGCGCCAGGGCGTGCCCGCAAACGAGCAGCACAACGCAACACTGCGCGCACCGCAGGTTCAAGGGCAGCCTCCGCCAGCCATGACGGCTCGTCTCAGGCTCAAGGTCCGATGGGTGGGATTAGAGGGGTTCTGAGGAGTCGAAGTCTCGTTTTCAGGGTCTAAGGAAGACCTTGAGCCTATTCGAGACGGCGTCATGCCCGAATGATGCCGGGCGATTCCGCGCGATCTAATTAATTCGGATCACCATGTCCCCATGTGGAGAACGAGTCCGCAAGTGACCTTGAGACCGTCAGAGTATTCTCTGCCGAAGACCGGTCCGGCCCAGGACTGGCGATAGGAAACATCGGCGACACGCAGCCCCAGCGCGCGGTTGAAGCGGTAATCCACGCCGCCCCCCATACTGACGGCGAACCCGTTGGCATCGGCGCTCTCCGTGTAGTCCGAGTGGACCGGCATGTCCTCCGGAGTCTTGGCCGCGGCCTCCAACAGCTTCTTCTTCTCCGGGAACATGCGCTCCTGGGTCAGCTTGTTGCCGCCCACCAGCATTTGTAGATGCGCACTCCACGGCCCCCGCGTGCCCACGGTCCAGCGCGGACCAACCATATAGGTGAGGGAATCGCCGCTGAGATTCTGCCCCAGGCCCAGCATCTTGCAGCCGCCGACGTCGAACACCATCTGCCAGGCAGGGGCCAGGCGGATAGCTCCGGTTCCACCTCCGCCCAGGCAAGGCGTGCTGTGGCCGCCACCCCCCAGGCGTTCGGGCTGAAAGGTCATATTGAATTCGAAGGGAGCGACTCCCACAATCTCCGGAATATCTGAAAGTTTCGGCCTGCCTTGGCGCGCGTTGGACGAAACCAGGGCGTTCTCCCAGGGAGCGTACGAAAGGATGCCCGGACGTGTGTCGCGATGCCAGGGAGACTCGCCGTTCAGAACGTTGGCAAAAGTGCGCGACGGGTTGAGACCGGACCGGACCATCATGCGAATCCATCGGTTCGCCGTCATTCCCTCGACACGCTTCACCACGTATTTGTCCATGGCGTCTTCGGCCATCATCCATCCCAGGCCGATGCTCGGTGTCACTACGTGATCGACGAATCCCTGCTGGGGAAATTGCGCCTGGATCCCGCCGATGGAAGCCTCGCTCAGAACTCCGATTTCGAACTGCGTGCTGTAAGCCCAGGCGAAGGCGGCGGCACGCAGACGGCTCCTCCAATACAGCCGGTTCTGGCCGAATTCGGCCTCGCGGTACTTGCGATCGTTGTGAATCCAAAGGAAACCGGCGACACTACCCTGCATGGGATGACCGACGTAGTTGACATAGAACGGGTCGCCGTCGGCCCAGCCATGCAGGTTGCTGACGGAATCTGCATAATTATGGAGATACGGCCCCGTTAGCCCTTCCCGAGTACCGGGTTCAGTCATCAGCCGAAAACTGTGTTCGATGGCAAGAAACCGGAACGACGCGCGGAAAACACCGCCCCAATCGACACCGGCCGGCTCCTGCGAGTTGCTGTTTCCGGCGCCCGAGGGATTTACCGGGTACGACGGAGAGATGGGCTTTACCAGCGGCGCCGGAGCCAGCGCGGAGGGAAAAATCGGCGCTTGCGTCGTCTTGGTGTTGGGCGCGGACACTGCATCCCCGGAAGGCAACGAACTTGTCACGTCCGCGCTGCTCGGCTGACCAGAAATGCTCGGCAGGGCCGGCGAGAAAAGCAAAAGAGAGAAACCAAAAAACAGGCGCGCCATCCGCTTGTGGTGTTCCTTTCTACTTATTTTCTATCGAAGCCGGACGAGTGCCGGCCTAATCACCTGCCCAGATGGTGCCAAAGAGCCCCCTGCTCCATTATTTGTCCGCGGCGGATTGCGGATGGAGAAGAACCGGCTCAAAGAATTTGAACCCCGTGGCACTCCTGCTCATCAGTCGAATGTCCGGCGCCCGGTGCAACGCGCATTATGGAACCGCGAGCACAAGAGGCGGCGATTCTTCCATCGAAGCCACCGAGAGGTGGGGAGGTAACTGCGGTGAAAAAGAGACTTTTCTACCTGGTAACGGCTCTGGTGTCGTGCACCGCCCTGTTCGGGCAGGATGTGCCGAAAGGTGAGTGGTTCTTTGGCTACAACTACGTTCGCGTGAATTCGACAACGGTCGTTCCGGCGTTCAGCTCCAACGGCGGCAGCAGCCAGGTTGCCATCAATTTCAGCAAGTACGTTTCGGGCGTCATCGACCTTGGCGCCTATCACAACGGCGTGATCGCGGGAATTCCTGTCAACAACACCATTTTCAACTACCTGTTCGGGCCGCGGGTGAACATCCGGAATCATACCCGTGTGACTCCGTATTTCAACGTCCTGTTCGGCGGCGTCTATGCTACCGCACAGGCGACAGTCCAGGCTACGCCCTGCACCGGGACTTCGTGCGTACCCGCCACCCACCTGACCAACTCGCAGAATGCATTTGCCATGGCGGCAGGCGGCGGGTTGGATGTCAGGCTCGGAAAACACGTCTCCTTCCGGCCGATTGGTTTGGACTACTTCCTGACCCGCCTCTATAATCCGGTCAACGCCAACGATCACAACCAGAACAACCTGCGCTATTCGGCGGGCATAAGCATCCTCTTTGGCGGTGAGAAAGCCGCCCCGGCGCCGCCGCCGCCCCCGCGCGCCATGAAGACTTGCCCGGGCGGAACTTCGGTGCCCGCAAACGAGGACTGCCCGAAGGCCAACATGGGCATCAGCCTGAGCGCGGCGCGCAGCGAGACTTGCCCCGGGGCCTCGATCGCGGTTACTCCCTCCGGCAGTATTCCGGACGGCGCAACCTACCAGTGGACGCTGAACGGCCAGGCGCTCAGTCAGGGCCGGACGTTCGACTTCGGCACATCGGGCCGCGACCCGGGGAGTTACCGGATCGGTCTGACGGTGACGGCCGCGGGATACAATGACGGGACGGCCAACACGACGGTTACCGTGCTCGGGTATCGTCCTCCATCCGGCACAGTACAGATCAACCCGTCCCAAATACCGGCGGGCAGCACGGCGACAGTCAACGCCAACTTCACTCCGGGACAGTGCGGCGGTTCGATGCGCGGTCCGGTGATCACGGCCAGCGAGGGGTCGATTCGCGGAAATACCTTCGATTCCGCCGGCATTCAGTTCGATCCGTCGAACAACGCGGCGCAGCAGAAGACGGTGCGGGTCACGGCACAGGTGGCCGACGACCGCGGACCGACCAGCGCCGAGGGTACGGTGGTAATCACGAAAGCAGCCGCGCTGCAGGCCACGCGGCTTCCGGATATCATCTTCCCGGCGGGTAGCTCCCGCGTGAACAACTGCGGCAAGCGCGTCCTGCTGGAAGACCTGAAGGCATTGACCGCCCGCGACCCCAACGGCAAGGTGGTCTTTGTGGGCCATGTCAGCGACAAGGAAAAGGCTAAAGGCCTCGACCAGAAGCGCGCGCTCAATGCGTCCGCGGTGGTCAGCGCGGGCCAGGGTGTGTGCAGCAGCTTCCCGGCGAGCCAGATCATGGTGGGCGCCGCGGGTTCCGCGGAGGGCGGCTCCGATTACCAGCCGCGTTTCTGCGGCACGTCCGCGACCCCGAAGGTCGGCGAGCTTCCCGGCCAATCGGTGAGGGAAGCCGATGCCCAGGCCAAGTACCGCCGGGTCGAGGTGTGGTTCGTTCCCTCGGGCGGCGTGCTTCCAGCAGCGGCCAGCGGCTCCAAGGACGCTACGTCTCTCTCGGTCAGCAGCCTCGGTTGCCCCAAGTAGCATGCGCTGCAAACCGGGGTCTGACCGCTCTGTCCCAAGGCGCATCTACTCTCTTTCAGCAAGTCATAGCTAATCGCCGCGTGGACAGAGCGGTCCGACCTCGGTTTGCCCCGTCGAGATCGGCCGCTCGCACGCTCGCAGTCGGGTGCCCGCGTTGGCGTCAGCGGGGCGCTAGAATAGCGGTGAGTTCAGTCTCGCACCGGCAGGCCCCGAATGAGTGCAAGTCGAATCTTGGTCGTGGAGGACGATGAGAGTCTGCGGCGCGTCACGCAGCTCCAGTTGGAAAGGTGCGGCTACCAGGTTTCGGCGGCCGAGGACGTCCCCCAGGCGCTCGAGCTCCTGGAGAAAGAGCCGAAAGAGCTCGTCATCACAGACCTGAACCTGCCCGGCGAATCCGGGCTGGACCTGCTGAAAAAAATCAAAGCCGAGCATCCCGAGACCTCGGTTGTGATGGTGACGGCCTACGGCACCATCGAGACTGCGGTCGAGGCGATGAAAGCCGGCGCCTACGACTACATCACCAAGCCCGTTCATCCCGACGAATTGCGGTCGCTCGTCGGCCGGGTGCTCGAGCGGCACAGGCTTCTCGAAGAAGTCCGCGCTTTGCGCAGTACCCTCGACCAGAAGTATGGCTTTGAAAACATCGTGGGCCGCTCGAGGGCCCTGCTGCACGTGCTCGATTCGGCTTCGCGCGTGGCCCACACCGACGCCACGGTTCTCATCCTCGGCGAAACCGGAACCGGAAAAGAACTGCTCGCCAAGGCGATTCACGTCAACAGCCCGAGGAAGGAACGCCCGTTCGTCACCATCAACTGCGGAGCCATTCCCGGCGAGCTGCTGGAATCGGAGTTGTTCGGGTATGTCAAAGGCTCGTTCACCGGCGCGCTCTCCCACAAAAAAGGCAAAGTGGAGATGGCCGATGGCGGCACGCTCTTCCTGGACGAAATCGGCGAAATGCCTCTCGACCTCCAGGTGCGCGTCCTGCGGCTGCTCCAGCAGCGCGAGATCGACAAGGTAGGGGCAACCAAAAGTATCACCGTAAACGTGCGGATCATCGCCGCCACCCACCGGAATCTCGAGGAGCGGATCGCCGCCGGGGCCTTTCGAGAAGATCTTTATTACCGCTTGGCCGTGATCCCGATCCAACTCCCGCCGCTTCGCGAGAGACGCGAAGACATCGTGGAGTTTGTTCACACGTTCTTGGAACGGGCAAAGGCCAAGTACGGGAGAGTGGGACTCAGGCTGCCTTCTTCCCTTCTGCCGTACCTGGAGAATTATCGCTGGCCGGGCAATGTCCGCGAATTGGAGAATCTCATCGAACGCATCGTTCTGTTGAGCCGCGCCGACGAGGTGACGTTGAACGATCTCCCGGCGGTGATCCGTGCCGAAGCGGCGGAGGCTCCGCCGCCGGCGGAATCCGCCGAAGCTCCCAGGAGCGCGGCGCCGCCTGAAGCGCTGGGGCTGCAAGCGGCTGAGCGCGAGATGATCCTGAATGCCCTCCGTAAGGCGAACTGGAATCAGAGCCAGGCAGCGCGCCTTCTGGAGATCAGCCGGAAGACCCTCTTGTACCGGATGAGCAAGTACGGAATAGAAAAAGAAGGCCCCGGGCGCGAGCCCGAGGCCGAAGAGGAAGAAACTGACGATTTACCCGGGGAAGACCGCAGCGATGCCGCCGGCCATCGGTGACCGGCGCCCGGCCGCAAACCGCGGGCATCCATTCTACTGGCCGCCAAACAGGAAATTCACGCCCGCCGAGTAACGCAGGTTGTTCTGGTTGTGATCGTTCGCATTGACGGGGTTGTATAGCCGAGTCAGGAAGTAATCCAGCCCGATCGGCCGGAAAGCTACGTGCTTGGCAACCTTGATGTCGAGCCCCCCACCGACCGCCATGGCAAACGCATTCTGTGAGTTCGTGAGGTGCACGGCGCTCGGAATGCACGACGTCCCCGTACAGACCTGGCCTTGTGTTGTGGCCTGAGCTGCCGCATAGACGCCGCCGAACAGGATGTTGAAGTACGGCGTCACGCGCCCCTTCCGGAGGCTGAGCCGCGGCCCAAAAAGGTAGTTGATGATGTTGTTGTTGACCGAATAGCCGGCGATCACTCCATTGTGATATACGCCAAAATCGGCGACACCCGACAGGTACTTGTTGAAGTTAATGGCCAGCTGGCCGCTGCCGCCGTTCGAGCTGAAGGCGGGAACATCGGTCGTCGAATTGACCCGAACATAGTTGTAGCCCACGAACAACTCGGCTTTCGGTACGTCTTGCGCAAAGGCTCCCAGACTGCAAAGCAGTACCAGGACGAGCACACTGATAGTCTTCTTCATTTCTTTTCCTTCTCCTCGATCCAAAGATTTGATGATCTGGTTATCCCAGATACGACCTGCACGGTGCGTTCTGGTGCCGGCCGCAGAGAATTACCACTACGACCCCATTCGTCGATAAGGATGCGATCTGCTTTCGGGAGATCTAGTTTTTTTCAGAATCAGGGCGCGGAAGTTACTGAAAAAAAACCGGGTGGCCGTAAATTGCCCCCCGAATATCTCCTGTGCCCCAAATGGGCGCAACGCATCGGATGCGGCTGGCCCATATCGGGCATGCTGGGCCCAATTTTGTCCCCAGGCCTCGCGTAACACACTGAAAACACACAGCACATACCGCCAGTAACGATTTGGTACGCGATCTGCCTCTAGCAGACCCGAAATAAAAATCATCAACTCACTTCGAAAGGGTCTGGAACTATGCAAGTGTCGGAGAAACAAACATTGCCTTTGACCGATTCCGCGCTGGTGGAGTTTGCCCGAAGGGGCGACAGAGAGGCATTCGGAGAGCTCATCCGGCGCCATCAACAAAAGTGCATCGACCTGGCTACTTTCTTCCTGCGGAACCGCGGCGATGCCGAGGATGAAGCCCAGAACGCATTCTCGAAAGCTTACCTGCATCTCGATCAATACAAGGGCGACGCGGAGTTCTCGACATGGCTGGGGCGGATCGTCGCCAACCAGTGCCTCATGCTGATGCGCGTACGGCGAAACGCCAGGTACGTCTATCTCGACGAACCGGCCACCCACGCACTGCGCCCGCAACACGTGGAAGTGCCGGCCAACGGCGGCGACCCCGAGGGCGAGTTGGCGTGCCAACAGATGACGGATGCGTTAAAGAAGGAGATTCACCGCATACCTTCGGTGCTGCGCAAAGTCATGCTGCTGCGCGACATCCAGGAGCTGCCGATGCCCGACGTAGCGGCCCAGCTCGGAATCTCCGTTCCGGCGGCGAAGTCGCGCCTGCTGCGGGCGCGCACCGAGCTGCGCAGCCGGCTGAAGCGCTACACCACCGGCATGGGCAACACTTCGCCGCTTTCGAGATCCGCCGCGCCGCTCAATCGCGTGGCGCGGCACTGCGCTCTCCGTCCCGCCGAAGGCACTTACGCCGGTTCCCGCCTCGCCGTATGAAGCGTCTGGAACGGACGTCCATTTCCGCAGTCGCCGTCTGGCTCGCGCTGTGCTCGGAGTCGGGGATCGCTCAAAAGGCCGCCCTACCCGGCGCCGACGCACGGCAAAAGGAGGTGCTCCGCATCGCGCAGGAGGTCCGGAAGCGGATTGTGTCGCTGCCGGAATTCGGAGTTTTCGATAATCTCACCTTCGGGATCAAGGAAAACACGGTCATTCTCCGGGGTCTGGCTTCCCGGCCCATCCTCAAGTCGTCGGCCGAAAACGTGGTGAAGAAGATCGAAGGCGTGGAAAACGTGGACAACCAGATCGAAGTCCTGCCGCTGTCGCCCAACGACGACCGGATCCGCGCCTCGGTCTACGTCAGCATCTACGGCTATGCCCCACTGCAACGCTACACGTCCAATCGCGGCGGCGGCAGGACGGGGATGTCCGTGGCTCGCGCCGCGGGCGGAATCACCAACGATCCCCCGATGGGGTTCCACGCGATTCACATCATCGTGAAGAACGGCAACGTCACTTTGACGGGCGTGGTGGACAACGACGGCGATCTTGCTATGGCCGAGATGCGGGCCAATTCGGTCTCCGGAGTGTTCAGCGTGGAAAACGAGCTGCAGGTAGCCGGCAAGCCGAAGAAACCGCCGCGCTGAGGCACAGCCATACTTACTTGATTGCACCACCGGCCGTGGAGGACCGGCCGGCCAGGTCTTCGCTGGCACAGGGCAGCACAACTTCGAGCGTGGATCCCTTGCCCGGCGCACTGATCACCTGAATCGTGCCGCCGTGCGATTGCACGATTCCCTGAACCACGGCCAGGCCCAGTCCGTGCCCCTCCGACTTCGTCGTGAAGAAGGGGTCGAAAATCCTCGTCCGTTCGGCTTCGGTCATTCCGCACCCGGTGTCGGATACCGCCAGCTTCAACCGGCCGCCGTCGGCCGGACCGGCCAGCCGCGACAAAGTCACGCGGATCGTGCCTCCATCCCGGCCGAGGGCCTGAGAGCCATTGATCACCAGGTTCATCACCAGCCTGCGGAGGTGTGTCGGGTTGCCCCAAAGCGGCGGCAGGCCCGGCTCGATTTCGACTTCCAGCACCGCCTGCCGGGAGACGGACGAGCGAAGCACGGGAACGCTCTCCTCGACAAGGTTCGAAAAGTCCACCAGTTCGCGCGTGGTGTGCTCCTGTCCGGCGTAGATCATCAGCTCGCGCACGATTTCGGAAGCCCGGGTGGCGACGGACTTGATCGCATCGAGCTGTTCGGCGGGCCGGACGCCGGCATGCATCTCGGACTCCGCAAGCTCGGCCTGCATCAGGATCGTGCCCAGCAGATTATTGAAGTCGTGTGCGATGCCGGCAGTCAGAACGCGCGTGCTCTCGAGCTTCTGGCGGTCGAAGATCTCCTCCTGCGCGCGGCGGATGTCGGTAATGTCCACCATCGAGGCGATGTAGCCGGCGAGCGTGCCGTCCGGGTTGAAGTGAGGCGCGCCCCTGCACGCCAGCAGGCGGTACTCCCCGTCTGCGCGGCGTATCCGGTACTCGATCTGACAGGGTTGCCGGGCCTCGAAGCTAGCTGCGATGCCGGAAAGGCAGCGGTCTCGATCCTCGGGATGAATACCGTCCGTCCAGCCATTGCCCACCTCCTGCTTTTGAGTCCGTCCGGTGAAGCTCAGCCATGCGCGGTTGAAGTACGTAGCCAGCCCGTCCGGACCCGATGCACAGATCATGATCGGAGCGCTTTCGGCGATGTTACGGAAACGCTGCTCGCTCTCCATGAGTGCCAGCTCGGCGCGCCTGCGCTCCGTCACCTCGGTCTGCAGCCGTTCGACAGCCGCGGTTAGGGCTTGCGTGCGGCGCGCAGCCAGTTCTTCGAGGCGATGGCGCAGTCGGCTCAGTTGGAGGTGGGTGCGGACACGTGCCAGCAGTTCTTCCCGCCGCAGTGGTTTCGATATGAAGTCTACGGCGCCGAGATTCAATGCCTCTACGCGCTCGTCGGGTTCGGCCGCCGAGCTCATGAAGATGACCGGTATTCTGCTGATCCATTGGGCGTCACTCAGGCGGCGGCAAACTTCGATGCCGTCCATGCCGGGCATACGCATATCCAGAAGGATCAGATCTGGCGACACGGCGTCGATCGCGGCCAGCGCCAGCTCTCCGCTATCGGCCGGATGCACCTGATACCCCGCTGAAGACAGGATCTCCGTCAGCAACGCCAGGGATTCCTGTTGATCGTCGATAACCAGGATCGTTGCGCTGTCGATCATAATCCGATTCGTGAGGCGTGATCGCGGGGCGGCGACAGCTCGTCGGCCGGAGCGCCGTCGCTCGGCAGAAAGACCCGAAACGTCGAGCCCTTTCCGGGCGAACTCTGCATGGAAATAGCGCCTCCATGCCTGCGGACAATGCCGTGGACCGCCGCCAGACCCAGTCCTCGCCCCAGGAACTTGGTGCTGAAGAACGGATCGAACACGCGGCTCCGCTCTTCGTCGGTCATGCCGCAGCCCGTATCGGAGACTTCGAGAACTACGTAGCTGCCGGGCGGCAAATCCAGCGGAAGCTCGGGCGGGTTTCCGGCCTTCTTTTCGTGGCCATAAGCAATCAGCGCAATCTCGCCCTGCTGTGCGGGCAGCGACTCGGCGGCGTTGGTGATCAGGCTCATTACGACTTGACGCAGTTGCGAAGGGTTGCCGCGGATGGTGGGCACCTCTGCCGGTATGTCGACATTGAAGACAATCTTTTTGGAGAGGTTGACCTTGCCGAGTTGCAGGGTCTCTTCGACAATCCGGCCGAGGTGAACTTGCACGAGGGTGCCGGTATCGCCGGTACCGGCGTATGCCATGAGCAGGAAGACGATCTCCGAAGCCCGCGTTGCAATCTCGTAGATTCGCTCCACGCTGCCTCTCGCGGGCGCATCGGGACTCAAGTCGGCCAAAGCCAGATCGGCCTCTCCCAGGATCGATCCCAGCAGGTTATTGAAACGGTGAGAAACTCCGGCTGCAAGGACGCCGACGCTTTCCAGCTTCTGCTCGGCAATCAGTTGCTCCAGGTTGCGCTTGAGCTCGGTGATATCCAGCGCTACGCCGACATAGCCCGCGAAGGCTCCGTCTGCAAGAAAGCGCGGCTTCGCCGTCTCCAGCATCCAGCGATCGGGTCCGCCGGTACGGAGCAGGCGGTATTCGTCCTGATAGCTGGTGCGGGACTTGAGGTGGTTAGCCAGGATTTCCGCTCTGTGCGGCTGATCTCCGGGGTGAATGCTTTCCCGCCAGCGGCCGGCCAGGAGTTCCTCCCTGGCATGGCCGGTGAGAATGCTGGCGTACTTGTTGAAGAACAAAAGCCGGCCCTCGGTGTCTCTCAACCAGATCACCACCGGGGCCGCATCCGCCATGTTGCGGAACAGCTCTTCGCTTTCGCGCAGGGCTTGCTCGGCGCGAACGCGCTCGCTGAGCTCGAACTTGAGGCGATCGTTGGCCACCTTCAGCTCCGCGGTTCGTTCGGCCACCTGCTGTTCCAGCCTCATTCGCAAGCGCCGGAGCTCGACGTGGGTCGCGACGCGCGCCAGAAGCTCCTCTTTCTGAAACGGCTTGGAAATGAAGTCCACCGCGCCGAGCCGCAATCCTTCGACGCGCTCCTTGGTGGCGGAGAGGGCGCTGATGAATATGATGGGAATGTCGCGGGTGTCTTCCAGAGCCTTGAGCCGGCGGCTCACCTCGAAGCCATCCATGCCCGGCATTCGGATATCCAGCAGGATCAGGTCCGGAATCTTTGCAGCGACGGAGGCCAGCGCGAGCTCGCCGCTATCGGCGGGGCGGACCATGTAACCCTGGGCGGACAGAAGATCCGTCAGCATCATCAGCGATTCCGCGGTGTCTTCGACTACCAGGATGGTAGCTTGGCCGGCAGTCATAGGCTATCCTCGGCCATCTCCTCCCGCCCACGGAGGGCCTGGAGAATGAGCGTGAACCCGAGCCGGCCGGCAGGGCTTTGGCGAAGCTGATATCACCGGTGCGAGATCCTCCGCGTCGAAGTTCTATGTTAATTCAATGTACATGCGGCGTCGTTCGGCTTGCCGGAAGCCGTTCTTCTCCGCTCCGGCCCGGACCGCGGCCGCTCAGGAGGCGCCGGGGCGACCGCGGCCGAGTGGGAGCGGTTGACGCGGCGATGCAAACCGGGCGAGGAGCGACCGATGCACACCGCCGCGAGACTGCCGGGCGGATCGCCGTCCGCCCGTTGGCGATACGACCCCGCTACGGGCGGCGGAACGCCCGCAAGGCCATTCCCGCCATGCTGCTGGCCAGGCCTGCAAGGCCGATGAGCGGAAGCTCGCTGCCGGTCTTGGGCAGCTTCGCCGGGGCCGGTTCTGGAGCCGCGGCCGGTTCCGGTGCGGGCGCTGCCGCAGCCTTGGGGGCCGGCGGCGGAGCAGGCTCCTCGATCAGCAGCACGCCAACCAGCGGCTGCGGCGCCGGGGCGATCACCGGCTTGGGCGCGGGCTTGGGCGCGCTGCCAGTGACGGCGGAGCTGGAGCTTACCACTACCTCAGGCATATCGCGAACCACGGTGGCGCTCACGTTCATGCCCTTCTTGAGATCGAATGCGGTGGCTTCCCTGCCCTCGACGTTGAACTTGGTGCCTTCCGGAATCCGGTACTGTTTGTTCTTCCCGTCCGGAAGAGTAAGGATGATGGTCGTCGGGGGATTGATCATCCACACCTTGCCCTCGATCCGGGCAGTCTGCCTGACAGTACGGGGTGTGCTGGTGGTAGTTACGGTCTTCTGCAGCACCATCCCGGGCTTCAGGTCGGCGATGGTGATGGTCTTGCCGTCCACCACGGCCGTTGCACCCGGCTTGACGGTAACGTGGCGGATTTCGCCAGTGGACATACGAAAGACGACATCATTCCCGGCTACATAGACGACCTCGCCTCTTTCGACCGTGGTCGTCTGTTCCTGAGCGACGACCACCACCGAATAGCAGCAGGCCAAGGCCAACAGGACGAGACACGATAGCAGGGCTCGCCCGATCTTTTCGCGATTCATTTCATCTTCTCCTGGTTTTGGGGTAAAGCAGTTAGGCTGGCCGGCCGGTCGCCGGCAGCGACAAAGTTGCGCAGCGGCTCCACTCGGGAGCAGCCAATGATGTACCGCCGCGGTGCGTCACCCGCAAAATAGAACGGGTAACAGGTCACTAGAGTAAGAGACGGCGCTGTCGCAGGCTCGAGCACGCTCACGTCATCGGGGGCCACTATCGTGATCCGATCGACGACGTATTGGGCTACGGTGCCGCTGGCCTCCAACGTCAGCGAGTCGCCCACGGCAATGTCCTTCAAACAACGGAAGAATCCGTCCCTGTGGCCGGCGATCCCGACATTTCCCGGCTGGCCAGGCCGGGCGGTACCCGCGATGCGGCCGACGCCCCGGTTGAGAATGAGGTCATCGGTACCGTCAAAAACCGGCACCTCCAGGCCGAATTTCTTGATGCGCAGAACGGCTAGAGGCGGGGCGAACTGCCGGACCAGGGCATCTTTGTATGCCGCGACCCGCTTGGGCGACCAGAGCGAATAATCGGGATCGCCCGCCGGGCCGGCGGCATGGACACTCTCTCGGTGATCCCCCGTAGCTTCTTTCGCCAGCTCGAAGGAACGCAGGGCCAGACGGGCTCCCAACTCGCGATGAGCCATTGCCGCCAGATAGAAAAGGCAGAGAACCACCCCGATAACCAACAACAGGCGCTCCAGCGTGCGTGCGACTCTCAATCGGCGATCCGTCCAAACCTATGCTTTGCTTTGTCTTACGCATGATGTTCGGGCGCGGCGGACGGCTTTAGATTTTTTTTCGCCGGCGCCGGAAGGACCGGTTAAAAAAATGAAGTCCGGCGGCGTTCACACATCATCACGCAGCCGCAGGAAAGTGTGAGTTCATTTCTGAAATGACCACCCAGCCACCAGGCCGGCCGTTCGAAGAGGCTCGAATTCTTTGGCAGGGCCGCCTCAACGAAGCCAGATTGGCTTACGAGCAGGCGGTGGCGCAGACGGAAGCTGCGCTGAAAGAGGGCGATCCTGCGAAACCTGCGGCCGAAGTCACGCTGGCCCGCCGCCTGGCTCTGTTCCGGGAGGCCGCCGCGCGAGAACAGTACGTGCGCGTATTGACGACCTACGCGGATCTCGTGGTCCGAGGCATTGTACCCCAGGAATAACCCGCGCCGCTGCACGCACGGGAGCATGCTTCGCAAACCGGGGTCTGACCGCTCTGTCCCAAAGCGCATGTACTCTCGTTCAGCAAGCTATCGCGAATCGCCGCGTGGACAGAGCGGTCTGAGCCCGGTTTGCCCCCGTCGAGACCGGCCGCGTTCCCCAATTCGGTTAAGCACCCGCCAGAAACATGATCAACCGCAAGTGCGCTATGATGATCATTGTCAGTGGACAATCCGGCAACCATACAGGAACTGGAGGTTCTGTGGCGGCAGCGCGTCCAGGAGGCTAAGGTGCGATATGATCTCGCGCTCGCGGAGGCGGAGAACCTCGAACGCAATCCCAAAGCGCAATCCCGCGCCCAGGCCGAAGAAGCGGTATTGAAAGCTCGCGCCGAGTACATGCGGTTTCTACGGATCTGGGATGACCTGGTAGCCCACGGCAAAATCCCACAAGAGTGATCGGCCTCCGATAGTCGGTTTCCCGCCAGCCTGAAGAGGGGGCCGTTTTCGGCCGCACCCACACGCCCTTTTCATTTCGAGATTTTCTGCACTCTTTCCGGCCAAGCGGGCATCAAAACTCTGCCGAACCATGGACGTTCAAGTGAAATTGCGGATGCCCAGCCAGGCCCGCTTTCTGGCGGTGGTAAGGGCAGCGGTCGGAGAATTGGGTTCGGTCTATGGCTGGCCGGAAGCGGAGTGCCAGGGAGTGATCCTGGCCGTGGACGAGGCGGTCGCGAACATCATCAAGCACGCGTACCACGGGAATAGCGAGGGGGCGATCGAGGTGACTTGCCTGGGTGCCGCGGACCGGCTGGAGTTCACCCTGCTCGACCAGGGAGACCCTCCCGATCCGGGCCGAATCTGCTCCCAGCCGCTCGACGACCACGCCCACGGCGGCCGGGGCACGCACCTGATCCGCATGATCATGGACGAGGTTTGCTATGAGCGGGTGCCCGGAGGCAATCGGCTGCGCCTCATCAAGAATCTGCCCGCCGTCGGCTGTACCGAAAAAGAAAGAAGCGATGCATGAATACCGCGACGCGGAATAACGAAGGGACCACCATTGTAGACGTGACCGGGCACATCGATCTGGGCAGTTCCCCGGACCTGCGCAAGACCCTGCTGGAGTCTCTCAAGGAAACCGACCGGCTGGCGGTCAACCTGGTCGCGGTGAAGTACATCGACAGTTCCGGGATCGCCTCGCTGCTGGAGGTGCTGAAAGCGGCGCGCCAGGGGCAGAAGCGGTTCGTCCTGTTCGGGCTGACCTCGGCGGTCCGGCAGGTCCTGCAACTCACGCGGCTCACCACGGTGTTCGAGATCCGCGAAACCGAACAGGAGGTTCTGCATGCCTGAAGAAGGAGAGCCTGTTCGATGAAGACCGCGGCTGCAGAAAGCCTTCCGTCACGCGTCGGCTCAAAGACCCTGGAAAGCTTGGCCTACCTCGGAAGCCTGGCGCAACTGGCTGGACAGTCGGCTTACGTGACCTTCGTCGGGCCGTTCAAAGGCCGGCGTCTTCGTCCGCAGAGGGCCATCCAGCAGGCCATGGCAGTCGGTGTGGAAGCCATCCCGATCCTCTCCCTCATCTCCTTCCTCTTTGGCCTGATCATGGCGCTTCAGTTGGGGCACGAGCTGAAAAGGTTCGGCATGATGCAGATGATCGCCGAGGCCGTGGTGGTGGCGGTCACGCGGGAGCTCGGCCCGCTGATTACCGCCATCGTGGTCATCGGGCGGTCCGGCTCGGCCTTCGCGGCGGAGATCGGCACCAAGAAGGTCACCGAGGAAGTGGACGCGCTCCGCACCATGGCGTTCGATCCGGTAGCTTTCCTGGTGGCGCCGAAGTTCCTGGCCATGCTCGTCATGGTGCCGGCACTGGCCATCTGGGCAGACCTGCTGGGCGTTTTCGGAGGATACGTCTTTGGCACGCTGGCAGCGGGCTTCACCCTCCAGACCTACTTCCAGGCAACCCGGGATGCCATCGTGCTGCACGACCTGTACACAGGTCTCATCAAGGCCGTCCTGTTCGGCATTGTGATCACTGCTGTCGGGTGCCATGAAGGCTTCGGAACGGGAGCGGGAGCGGAAGCAGTGGGGCGCTCGACCACTTCGGCGGTGGTGACCTCCATCTTTCTGGTAGTCACGGTGGATTTGATTTTCACCACGCTCTTCTACATTACGGGATGATCTATGGCTGAACCTGACGATCAGACGCCTGCGATTTCGGTGGTCGACCTCCGCGTGAGTTACGGCGAGCGCGAAATCCTGCACGGGATCAGCTTCGACATCCGCAAAGGCGAGACGCTGGTCATCCTGGGCGGATCGGGTTGCGGCAAGAGCACGCTGCTGCGCACCCTGGTTGGTCTTCAAAGACCGACGTCGGGCGAAGTGTGGATCGGCGGCGTCAATACGGCCACCATCGGCGAGCGCGAGATGGACAAAATCCGGCTGAAGATGGGCATGTCCTTTCAGCAGGGCGCGCTCTTCGGTTCCATGACGGTGGGCGAAAACGTGGCCCTGCCGCTCCGCGAGCACACCAGTCTCGAGGAATCGACCATCGAGATCATGGTGCGGATCAAGCTCGGACAGGTCGGTCTGAGCAAGTTTCAGGACTACATGCCGGCGGAGCTCAGCGGAGGAATGCGCAAGCGCGCGGCAGTCGCGCGGGCGCTGGCCATGGATCCGGAGATTCTGTTTTTCGACGAGCCTTCGGCCGGGCTGGACCCGATTGTCGCAGCCGGGCTGGATCAACTGATTCTGGACCTGAAAAAAGCCTATTCGATCACCATCGTGGTGGTGACCCACGAGCTGCCCAGCGCGTGGTTGATCGCGGATCGGATCCTGATCGTAGACCGCGGAAACATCGTGGCGCTGGGAGACAGGGAAAAGATCCGCGCCAGCACGCATCCCCGCGTGCGCCAGTTCCTCGACCGGGTGCCGGAGCCCGAAGTAACCGAAGAATTGGATTACCTCCAGATGCTGACGGGCGACAGGGAGAGGCCGGAATGAGCAGCCGATTGAGAGGAACTTATGAATAGCAGGCGAGAGCAGGTTTGGGTCGGGTTGTTCGTGCTGGTTGCGGTCGCGATCCTGATCGTAGTCGTGGTGTCCGTATCGGGCGCGTTCGCCAATAAAGGCGTCGAACACCGGGCCTATTTCAAATACGCGGCAGGAATGATGCCGGGGGTTCCGGTGCGCTATGGCGGACTCCTGGTCGGGAGGCTCGAACACCTCCGCGTCGACCCCCAGGACTCCACGCGAATCGAAATCCTCTTCAGTGTCTCACCGGATACGCCGGTGAAGACCGACAGCCTGGCCAAGATCAGCGCTTTGGGCGCGCTGGGAGAGAGTTACCTCGAAGTCACCACGGGATCGAGGGGTGCCGCTCTGGCCCCGCCCGGAAGCACCATACAATCCAAAGAATTGTTGGCGGTAACCGACATCGGCGATATGGTCGCCGGGGTCGTCCCGACCGCCCAGGAAGTCTTGCAGAACTTGAACAACCGCCTGACGGAGATGAAAACCACCCTCGCCAACGTGAACGATCTGCTGGGCGAACCGAACCGAAAGAATATTGCCGCGTCGCTGACCAACGTGAACGGCATGCTGGCGGAGAACCGTCCGCAACTGAAAGCAACGCTCGACAACGTCCACGACGCGACGCAGAAGCTCTCCCCCATATTGAAGAACGTGCAAACCGCCAGCGACAAGATCTCGCCGATGCTCGACGACCTGAAAGGCACAATCAAACAGGCCAATGACACGCTGGCGAAGG
The DNA here is from genome assembly GCA_035499435.1 of Candidatus Acidiferrales bacterium. Lineage (GTDB taxonomy): Bacteria > Acidobacteriota > Terriglobia > Bryobacterales > Bryobacteraceae > Solibacter. The sequence goes on from DATJYW010000070.1 coordinate 32,686, forward strand.
TGGACTCGATCATGACCGAGAATCAGCCGGAGATCAAGGCCACCCTTGCCGATCTCCGCAAAGTGTTGGGCACGGCAAACGAGATGACGGAGATCCTCAAGAAAACGCTCGACCGGAATACCGACAATCTGGATGAGATTCTGGTCAACATCCGCGAGACGACCGATAACATGCAACAAATGACGGACGCGCTCAAGCGAAATCCTTCTCTCTTGATCCGCGGCGAAACCGGGAAGGACCGGAAACCAGGCACGACTAACTAGCGGAGGCAACTATGCATCGATTCACTTATCTCGTTCTGACAGCCCTGCTGGTATTGGGCCTCGCCGGGTGCGGCGCTCCGCGTCCGATCAATTACTATTCGTTGCAGGTCCCGGCGGCTCCCGCGCCGGCCGCCGGCACATTCCCCATCGATCTGATGGTTGGCCGGATGACGGGTTCGTCCCTGCTGGAGGCCACGCCGATCGTGTACCGCACGCCCAACAATGCGATGGGTGTATTTCTCTACCATCGTTGGGAAGATGCGCCCGTGGTAATGGTGCCCGCGAAGTTGATCCGGATGCTTCGCAACAGCGGGCAATATCGCTCGGTCGTCGGTACCGGCGGAGCGCCCGACGTGGAGTTCGTCGTGCGCGGCCGGCTCTACGACTTCACGGAAATCGAGGGTCCCAAGGTCGGTAAGGAGATGAAGATCAGCGGACTTGTAACCATGGAGTTCGAGCTATACAACCGGAGGGCCGGAAAGGTTTTGTGGACCCATTATTATTCCCAGTCCGAGCCGTCGGAAGGCAAGGAAATTACCAGCGTGGTCGGGTCGATCGAGCGTGACCTGGATCGCGGCTTGAAAGAAGTGGTTGCCGGGTTGGGGCAGTATTTCGCGGCGAACCCTCCCAAGAAGGGGTAACTACCGTGACGACCGAACAAGACAAGCAAACCGTGCTGGTGGTGGACGACGCTCCGGAGAATATCCGCGTCGTGAACGAGATTCTCCGCGACAAGTACCGCGTCCGGGTTGCGACCAACGGCAGCAAGGCCCTGGAGTTGGCGAAGGCAACGCCGGGGCCGGACCTGATCCTGCTGGACATCGTTATGCCGGGCATGGACGGGTACGAGGTGTGCACGCGCCTCAAGGTTAACCAGGAGACGAAAGGTATCCCGGTCATCTTTCTTACCGGGCAGACCGAGATCACCGACGAAACCAAGGGCTTCAAAGCCGGTGCAGTCGACTACATCCACAAACCGTTCTCGCCGGCCATCATGGAAGCGCGGGTGCAGACCCACCTGGCGCTGCGAAATGTCCGCGAACAACTGGAGCGGCAATTGCTCGCCATCCGCAACGAGTTGGAGACGGCGCGGCAGATCCAGATGTCGATCCTGCCGCGCGAAGTTCCGGCTCTCCCGCAACTCGATATCGCTGCGCGCTACATTCCGATGACCTCCGTGGCGGGCGATTTCTACGATTTCATCGTGCTCGATGAAAAGCGGATCGGTGTCCTGATAGCGGATGTGTCCGGGCACGGCATGCCGGCGGCGCTCATCGCGTCCATGCTCAAGGTGGCCTTTGCGGCTCAGGCCGCCAATGCGTGCGACCCGGTGCAGATGCTGACCGGCCTGAACCAGATCCTCTGCGGCAAGTTCCAGGGCCACTATGTGACCGCGGCCTACGCACTGCTCGACACGGAGCAGCGGACCATCACCTACGCGGGCGCCGGCCACCCCCCGCTGATGCTGAGAGATGGCGGGTCGAAGAAGACTGGTCCGATTCTCGAGAATGGTCTCTTCCTTGGCTATTTTCCGGACGCCAGGTACTCGGCAATCAAGGCCCCGTTCCGCGAAGGTGACGTGCTGGCGCTCTACACGGACGGCGTCTCGGAGATGCGCAACGCGTCCGGCGACCAGTTCGAGGAAGACCGGTTGCGTATTTACCTGGACGAGCATGGCGATGTGCCGGCCGCCGAGTTTGTGGATGGCCTGTTGAAACACCTGTGGCTCTGGAGCGGCCGGCAGGAAGGGCAGGAGGCGGACGACGACGTGACTCTGCTCGCAATCCATTTCCGGCCCCGCTAGAGGCGCAATACCGGATTCCACCGGACCGCGGCGAGATTATGACTATCAAACGACGCCTGATATTGATGCTTGCGGCCCCGCTCATCACTCTGCTTGGCATCGCGGCTTTGGGCATCGAGCAGTTCGGCAGGATCCAGGCCCTGAGCCAATTCATGGACACGCAGGTGGAGAGCCTGACCGCGCTCGGAACCATCCAGCGCTCCTTCTCGGAATCGCGGCTTGGCGTTCGCAACCAACTTCTCGCTCGCGACAACAAGGAGATGGCCCAGGCCGAGTCGGCGCTTCGTGCCAGCCAGGCGGAAATGGGGGGCCTGCTCGCGCACTACGGCAAGAGCCTCATCTCCGACGATGAAGACCGCCGGGCTTTCAACCAGTACCAGGACCTGATGCGACGCTGGTCCGCCGAGAGCGAGAAAGTCATCTCACTCGCGAATGCGGGAAAGCGGGAGGAAGCCGTCAGGGAAGTGCTGGCGGGCGCCTTCGCGGACCTGGGTCTGCGCGCCAACACCGTTTTCCAGCAGTGGCTCCAGCACAACGAGCGCTTGGCATTGAACGCCGAGAATGACACGATCTCTACCATCAGAGACTCCCGGCGCAACGCCCTGATTGCCGTCGGCCTGGTCATGGGACTCTCCGCGCTGCTCGGTGTCGTGACCTTCCGGCGAACCGTGATTCCTATCCAGGCGCTGCAGACTTCCGTCGAGGTGATCGCGGGCGGCGACTACATCCAGAAGGTGCCGTTCACCAAGGCAACCGACGAGGTGGGTGGCCTGGCGCGCTCCATCGACGTCTTGAAGGACGGCGCCGCGGCAATGGCCGAGCAGCGATGGGTCAAAGCCAACATCGCCAGGCTCACTAGCGAACTTCAGGGAGCGGCCTCGCGCGACGAGTTCGCCGGGAGACTGCTTTCGAGGTTGGTGCCGGCTTTGGGCGGCGGCGTTGCGGCTTTCTACATGGTAGAGGGAGACCCGCCGCACCTGCGTCGCGCCGGAAGCTACGGCCTGCCGCCAGACGCCGGCGCCGCCGATGTCCTGGAGATCGGCGAAGGCTTGGCCGGCCAATGCGCGCGCGACCGCAACGCGATCGTGCTCACCGATCTGCCGGCCGGCTATTTGCGAATCACTTCCGGAATGGGCGGGGCCCCACCCGCAATCATTACCGCCTGGCCGGTCATCACGGGGTACGACGTCCTGGGCGTGCTCGAATTCGCGTCGTTCCGCAAATTGCGGCAAGACGAAGAAGAGCTGATGAAAGAACTGCTGCCGGCGGCGGCGATGAGCCTCCAAGTCCTCTCCCACAATCTCGCCACGCAGGAGCTCCTGTTACAGACGCAGGAGCAGGCGCACCAGCTCGAAGTGCAGAACGAAGCGGCAGTCCGCCGGGCGCGCTACGACGCCATGTACTCCGAGATCGGAACGGCCCTGGTCGAGGCGCAGGATTTCGGGAAGATGATGCAGTCCTGCGCGCAGGCCCTGCTGCGAGGCACAAGCACGGTCTTTTCGCGAATCTGGATGCTGGAGCAGGAGACCGACACGCTGGTGCTGTGCGCCAGCGCCGGACTCTACACCAGCCTGGACGGGACACGGTCGCGCATCAAGGTTGGAGAGCGAAAAGTGGGCCGGATTGCCGCCTCGCGCCAGCCCCTGGAAACCAATGCAATCCAGGCCGAGCCCGGCGTGGACGTCGAGTGGGCACGCGCGCAGGGGGTCGTGTCCTTCGGCGGCCACCCGTTGATCGTGCAGGACCGGCTCGTCGGCGTGATCGTGACCTTCGGGCAACTGCCGCTATCCTCGGAGGACTTCCATGCGCTGCGGCAGGCGGCGGCCCGAATCAGCCTCGGAATCCAGCGCTGGCAAACCGAAGAAGAGCTGCAAGCTGCGAAGGTCAAGGCCGAAGAGGCCACCGCCGCCAAGTCGATGTTCCTGGCCAACATGAGCCACGAGATCCGCACCCCGATGAACGCCATTATCGGCATGACCCACCTGGCCCTGAAAACCGACCTGACCGCCAAACAGCGCGACTATCTTTCCAAAGTCAGGATCGCCGCCGGCGCCCTGCTCGGCATCATCAACGACATTCTCGACTTCTCCAAAATCGAGGCCGGCAAGCTGGACATCGAAAACGCTGATTTCCAGTTCCAGGACGTGCTGGATAACCTCTCCACGGTAGTCGGCCAGAAAGCCACGGACAAAAACCTGGAGTTCCTGATCGCCGCGCAGTCCGACATTCCGCCGCAACTGGTCGGCGATCCGCTCCGCCTCGGACAGATTCTGATCAATCTGGTGAACAACGCCGTCAAGTTCACCGAACACGGCGAGGTCGTGGTCTCGGCGGCCGTGCAGGAAACCGCTGCCGAGCGCGTCAGGCTGAAGTTTTCGGTGCGCGACACGGGAATCGGTATGACCGCGGAGCAGACCGCGCGCCTGTTCCAGGCGTTCAGCCAGGCCGACACATCGACCACTCGAAAGTTCGGCGGCACCGGCCTGGGACTCTCCATCAGCAAGCGGCTCGTGGAAATGATGGGCGGCGAGATCTGGGTGGAGAGCCAGCCGGGCGTGGGCAGCGTCTTCCAGTTCACTGCCTGGTTCGGCATCGGCGCCGCGGCTCCTGAGCGCAAACGCTTCGTCCCCGACCTGGCCGGCATCCGCGTGCTGGTGGTGGACGACAACCCCCAGGCCCGCGAGATTCTGAGCGATGCACTGCGGGGATTTGGCTTGCAGGCGGAGTCGGCGTCGTCGGGCGAAGAAGCCATTCGCTTACTGGCGGCGGCGGACGCGAAGGATCCGTACGGGCTGGTCCTGATGGACTGGCACATGCCGGGAATGGACGGGCTGGAGGCGACCCGCATAGTCAAACAGGGAAGTCGCCTGAAGAATATCCCGCGTGTGGTGATGGTGACAGCCTTCGGCCGCGAAGATGTGCGTGCGGAGGCGGAGCACATGGGCATCGATGGGTACCTGTTGAAGCCGGTGGGCGCCTCCGTCCTCTATGACTCGCTGATCAACCTGTTTGGAACGGTGGACGCGGATACGGGCGGCACGCACGTCTCCAGAGAGGAGGCCCAGACCTACGATGCCACCGGCGTGCGCATCCTGCTGGTGGAAGACAACGAGATGAACCAACAGGTCGCCACCGAGCTGCTGGAGAGCGCGGGCGCGAAAGTCACCGTCGCCAACCACGGCGGCGAGGCGGTGAAGACGCTTCGGGAAGGTCCGGATCCGCCGGCCTTCGACGTCGTGCTGATGGACCTGCAAATGCCCGAGATGGACGGCTTCACGGCCACCCGCCTCCTGCGTGCGGACTCGCGATTCAAGGACCTGCCGATCATCGCCATGACCGCGCACGCGCTCGTGGAGGAACGGCAGCGCTGCCTCGAAGCAGGCATGAACGACCACGTCACCAAGCCGATCGAGCCGGACGCTTTGTTTGCGGCGCTGAAGCGGTGG
>DATJYW010000071.1:0-20223 GCA_035499435.1 Candidatus Acidiferrales bacterium
GGAGCAGGCCCTGGTCAATCTGCTCGACAACGCGGTCAAATTCAATAAGCCCAGCGGGCGCGTGACCGTGCGCGTGAACGACCGGCCCGGCAATCCGGTCGAGATCCGAATCTCCGATACCGGAATCGGAATTCCCGCCGAGGATCTCTGTCGAATCTTCGAGCGGTTCTACCGCGTCGACAAAGCCCGCTCGCGCCAGGTCGGAGGAACCGGCCTCGGGCTCTCCATCGTAAAACACGCCATCGAGCAGATGGATGGCACGGTCGCCGTGGAAAGCGAGCTGGGAATAGGTTCGTCGTTTCTCGTCACGCTGCCCCGAAACGGTACGGCGTAGTCAATCTTAACGGGCCGGTCATCGTAATGTAACCGGCGTCCGATAGGCTCAAGATCCGGTTCTGGATTTGCAGATTCGTGTAGCTCAAATTCGTGTCTCTAACCGCACTTCGGCTTCACTTCACAAGGATAGGCAAATGATTCCTTCGACCAGAAAGATCGCAGCACTCCTCTGCATGACGGCCGGCCTTTTGAATACGTCCTGGGCCGCCGATCCCCCGCCCGCCTCCGTGCCGCCGGCGGAGATCGCAAAATTAAAAGCGCAGCTCGACGAGCAACAGAAGATGATCGAGCAACTGCGCGTGGCGATTGAAGAACAGAAAAAGATGTTGGAGCAGGCAGGGATCGGCGCCTCCACCCAGGCCGCCGCGCCTCGGCACACCACTCCTGCCGCGGGCCTGGTTGCTTCCACCACCCCCGTATTACCGCCGGTACCAGCCACTCCTGCCCCCGCTCCCAGAGTCGACCCGGCCCTGCCGCCGGCAGCGCCGCAAGCGCAGGCGGCCGCCCCCGTGACCTCGCCCCTCCAGATCCGCATCGGCGACGTCGGCATCACCCCGGTGGGCTTCATGGATCTGACCGCGGTGTTGCGCGATAAGAACACCGGCTCCGGCATCGGGAGCAACTTCGGCTCCGTGCCCTACGTCAACACGACCGCCGGACAACTCTCCGAATTCCGGTTCAGCCCGCAGAACTCCCGACTCGGGTTTCGCGTGGACGGTGACTGGAAGGGCGCCCACTTCATCGGCTACAACGAGTTTGACTTCCTGGGCACCAGCGGCGCCAACAATATCGGAATTGTCAACGGCGCTTTCGTGCCCCGGCTGCGCCTCTACTGGGTGGATGTTCGCAAAGACAAGTTCGAGTTCCTGGCCGGACAAAGCTGGAGTATGCTGACACCCAATCGCAAAGGCATCTCCGCGCTTCCCTCAGACCTGTTCTACAGCCAGGTGATGGACGTGAACTACGTGGCCGGCCTTACCTGGACCCGCCAGCCGGGCGTGCGCTTCCTCTACCACCCCAGCGACAAGGTCACCATGGGCATATCGCTGGAGAATCCCAACCAGTACGGCGGAGGATACGGAGGAGGCGGCCAGATTGTGGCCCCGGCAGCGCTCACGTCCATGCTGGGGTCGCAGCTCGATAACGGCACAGCCAGCTACTTGAGCACTCCCGATCTGCATCCTGACATCATCGGCAAAGTGGCCTTCGACCCGAGCGCCAAGGTTCACTTCGAAGTGGCCGGAATCGAGAGAACCTTCAAAACCGTCAACCCCAATACATTCAGTACCTACACCAAGGCCGCCGGCGGCGGCTCCATTAACGGAAATTTCGAGGTCGTGAAGGGCGTGCGCCTGGTCACCAACAATTTCTGGAGCGATGGCGTAGGCCGCTACCTGTTTGGCGAAGCTCCGGATGCCGTCATCCGTACCGATGGCAGCCTGAGTGCAATTCATACCGGCGGGATGGTACAGGGTTTTGAGGCCCAGCTCAGTCCCAAGTTCCAACTGTGGGGCTACTACGGTCTCATCTATATAGGTAAGAACGTCGTCATCGACACCAACGGCAAGCCCGTCGGCTACGGTTACACCGGCTCGTCGGGCGGCCAGAACCGGAATATCAACGAAGGCACAATCGGCTTTACCCAGACGTTCTGGAAGGACCCCAGGTATGGGGCGCTGAGCCTCATCGCCCAGTACGAATACCTGACGCGCAACCCGTGGTACGTCGCCACCGGGCAGCCGAAATCCGCGCACGACAACACCATCTATATCGACCTTCGCTACACGCTGCCGGGTGCTCCGCCGCCGGCGAAGTAGTTCGTGCGGTCGGTAACGGAGTTGTAACAATCAAATGCCAAAATCGAGGTGTATCCAGATGCGAATCAGAAAGACGATGGTTTGGGGTTTCCTGTGGGTGGCCAGCGTCGCGGTTGCCGGTGCGCAGCAGATCAATGCGGCCGGTGCGACCTTCCCCATGCCGATCTATCAGAAGTGGTTTCAGGACTACCACGCACAACACTCTTCCGTACAAATCAACTATGGCGGCGGCGGATCCGGGGCCGGAATCAGCCAACTCACCAACGGCACGGTCGATTTCGGCGCTTCGGACATTCCGATGAAGGATGCCCAGATCGCCGCCATGAAGGTGAAGCCCCTCCACTTCCCCACGGTCATGGGAGCCGTCGTGCTCACCTACAACATTCCGGGCGTCGCCGCCGAATTGAAGTTCGCGCCCGAGGTGATCGTCGACATCTTCATGGGGAACATCAAGAAGTGGAACGATCCCAAGCTGGCCAAGGACAATCCAGGCGTCAAGCTGCCGGCCGAAGAGATCATCCCCGTTCACCGCGCCGATGCCAGCGGCACGACCTTTGTCTTTGCCGACTATCTCTCCAAGGTCAGCAGCGCCTGGAAGAGTAAGGTGGGTGCCGACTCGAAAGTCGCCTGGCCCGTCGAAGGCCTGAACGGCAATGGCAATCCCGGGGTGGCCGGACTCGTGAAGCAGACTCCGAATTCTATCGGATACGTGGAGCTGATTTACGCGATCCAGAACAAGATGAGCTATGGGCTCGTGAAGAACTCCGCCGGGGAGTGGATCAAGCCCAGCCTGGAAGGCGTGACCGAAGCGGCGGCCGGTGCCGCCAAGTCGATGCCGGACGATTTTCGCGTGTCCATCACCAACGCTCCCGGGAAGAACGCGTATCCGATCTCGACCTTTACCTGGATGCTCATTCCATCGCAGTTCCCGGATGCTGCCAAAGGCAAGGTCATGGTGGAGTTCCTCAAGTGGATGCTCACTGATGGCCAGAAACAGGCCAGCAACCTCGCCTATGCGCCGCTTCCCAAATCGGTAGTGGACAAAGAGGTCAAGCAGATCGCACAGATAAAGTTCGGTAAATAGCATGGCAACGGGCGTCCAGGTCGACCATCGGGTAAGGCCTCTGGATCAGGTGGGCGACACCATCGCCCGCCTGATCACCCTGGTTTTTGCGGCCAGCATCGTTTTGGCCGCCGTCCTGATTGTCTCGGTGCTGTGGAAGGATTCGGCCCCAGCCCGTGAAAAGCTCGGTTGGGGATTCTTGATTTCCAGCCAGTGGAACCCGGTGACCGAACAGTTCGGTGGACTTCCCTTTATCTACGGCACCGTGGTGACGTCCGTATTGGCCCTTTTGATCTCGGTACCGCTCGGGCTTGGCTCCGCGATTTTTCTCTCGGAACTGGCGCCCCCACGACTCTCCAGCGCGCTCACGTTTCTGATCGAGTTGCTGGCCGCCATCCCCAGCGTGATTTACGGCCTGCTCGCAATCTTCACGTTGGTTCCCCTGATGCGCGTGTACATTGAACCGTTCCTCCGCTCCACACTGGGATTCCTGCCGTTGTTCCAGGGGCTGGCGTATGGCGTGGGCTATCTCACCGCAGGGGTCATCCTGGCGATCATGACGCTCCCCTTCATCATCTCGGTCTCGCGCGAATCGCTTCTGGCCGTGCCGCGCGAGCAAAGAGAGGCCGCCCTGGCGCTGGGCGCAACCAGTTGGGAAACCACGTGGAAGGTAGTGGTGCCTTACGCGCGCCTGGGCATCATGGGATCGATCTTCCTCGGACTGGCCCGCGCTCTCGGTGAAACCATGGCCGTCACCATGGTCATCGGCAATTCCTCGGCGATTCACGCCTCCCTGTTCGCTCCAGGTCATACCATCGCTGCGGTAATCGCCAACGAATTCGCCGAAGCAACCGGAGACGTTTACAAAGGGGTCCTGATCGAGCTCGGCCTCGTTCTTTTCTGCCTCACCATCATTTTGAACGGGCTGGCGCGCCTGATGATTCTGGCCACCACCGGAAAGGGGTCCAGGAGAGCATGAAGAGCCGGGGCTTCCGTAAAGCCGTCAACAACGTGATGCTGACCCTCACCGGGATCTTTACCGTGATCACGGTTTCCAGCCTCTTCGTCATTCTCGGTTACCTGCTGTTCAACGGCGGCAAATCGCTGGATTGGAACTTCTTCACGAAACTGCCGCTCTCGCCCGGAGAAGAGGGAGGAGGCATGGCCAACGCCATCGTCGGCTCGGCCGTCATCGTTGGCCTGGCGGCGTTGATCGGAATTCCGGTCGGATTTCTGGCGGGCGTCTATCTCTCGGAATACGAGAGTAAGGCCTTCGCCAGCGTGGTTCGCTACGTGGCCGACCTGTTGAACGGCGTCCCCTCCATCGTCATCGGTATCGTGGCCTGGACCTTGGTCGTGGTGCCCATGAGGAGCTTCTCGGCGCTGGCCGCTGCCGTCGGCCTCGCGATCATGCTGATCCCCATCGTCACGCGCCAGACCGAACAGTTTCTGCGCGAGGTGCCCAACTCCCTGCGCGAGGGGGCCCTGGCCCTGGGTGCGCACAAGTGGAGGATGATCGCCACCGTAGTCGTGCCCGCCGGCAGCAAAGGTGTGCTCACCGGGATGATCCTCGGCATCGCCCGCGTGGCCGGCGAGACCGCTCCTCTGCTTTTCACGGCATTCAACAACCAGTTTTGGACCGACAGTCTCAGACAGCCCGTGGCCACACTGCCGGTTCAGATTTATATGCGCGCCACCTCTCCTTATGACGACTGGCACCGTCAGGCGTGGGCCGCCGGGCTGGTGCTGATCGCGCTCGTGCTGGTTTCCAACATCGCGGCGCGAATCGTCCTGGCACGAGGTGTTTCCGTTCCGCGGGGGTAAGAGGGACCCAATCATATGAGTACCGCACCGAATTTCACCGCAGTTTCCAAAGCGAGCCCGAGCCGCATGCCCGATCTTCAGCGAGATTCCACCGATATCAAATTGCGTGCCGACAACGTCAACTTCTTCTACGGGTCGTTTCAAGCTTTGCACAGCATCTCGCTAGAGATGAAGACCCACCGCATCACGGCGCTCATCGGTCCCTCGGGTTGCGGCAAGTCCACCTTCCTGAGAAATCTGAACCGCATTAACGACACCATCCGCCACGCCCGCATGGAAGGGCAGATCCTGCTGGATAACGAAGACGTCCGCGAAATCGACGTGACGGCCCTGCGGCGGCGGGTCGGGATGGTATTCCAGAGGCCCAACCCGTTCCCGAAATCGATCTTCGACAACATCGCGTACGGGCTGCGCATTAACGGTATGGCCTCGCGGGGAGATATCAAGGAGAAGGTCGAGCGCAGCCTGCAGCGCGCGGCCCTGTGGGAGGAAGTGAAAGACAAGCTGCATGACTCGGCTTACGCCCTCTCGGGCGGCCAGCAGCAGCGCCTGTGCATTGCCCGCGCGCTGGCGGTGGATCCCGAGGTTCTGCTGCTCGACGAGCCGTGCTCCGCGTTGGATCCCATCGCTACCGCGAAAATCGAAGAACTGATGTTCGGCCTGAAGGACCAGTGCACCATGGTGATCGTCACCCACAACATGCAGCAGGCCGCTCGTGTCGCGGACTTCACCGGCTTCTTCCTGCTGGGCCGCCTGATCGAATACGATAAGACTGACGTGATTTTCAAAAACCCGTCGCGGAAGGAGACGGAAGATTACATTACCGGAAGGTTCGGATAGCCCACAAACTTAGGGGGATACAGCAGTGCGCGTATTTAGTGTCGAACTCGAGGAACTGAACAACAAGCTGCTGGAGATGTCCGGGCTCGTGGAGTCCGCCATCAGCCGGAGCATCCGCGCGCTCATCGATCAGGACAAGGAACTGGCCGAGCAGGTGATTCGCGACGAGCCCCGCATCAACAAGATGGAAATGGAAATCGACGGGATGGTCACGCGCCTGCTCGCGCTCCGCCAGCCCGTGGCCAAGGATCTCCGCTTCCTGACCTCCGCTCTCAAGATCAATACCGACCTGGAGCGCATCGGCGACCTGGCGCAGCACATCGCCGAGCGCTCGCTCTCTCTGATGCACCATCCGCTGGTCAAGCCCATGGTCGACATTCCGAGAATGGCCTCCCTGGTGCAGTCCATGCTCCTGAAGTGCCTCGAGGCTTTCGTGAACGGCGACGAAGCGCTGGCCCGGTCTGTACTCATGGCCGATGACGAAGTGGACAAGCTGCGCGATGCCGTGTACGCCGAACTGGTCGCAACCATGGAGCGCGACCCGGGAATCATTCCCGCGGCGATCGGCTTGATCTTCGTCGCCCGCAATCTGGAACGTATCGGCGATCATGCCACCAACATCGCCGAGGACGTCGTATTCTTGGTCAAGGGAGTTGACGTCCGCCATCACGCCGAGACCTTGTAACGCGGGCCTCCCGGCCCGCCCCGCGCCGCAGGCGCGTGTGTTTCTGTTCGATTATCCGCGCTATCGTGCCGTAGCCGTTCGCATTCTAGCCCGCATGCCCCCGCTCTCCGGCGCGCCCATCCGCATCCAAACCGCATCCAACCTCCGCGACCGCCGGGGTCCGGTACATGCCGGCGCCTTCCTCCGCGAGCGCCGCATCGCCTTCGACTGCACGGCCGCCGAGTTCCCCCGCATCTTCGTGCACGAGACCGCGCACTTCCTCTGGCTCCGCCTCGGCAACCGCATCCGTCATTCCTGGGAAGCCCTCCTGCGCGCCGAAATCCGCGCCCGCCGCCGCGGCGACCTTGGCTGGAGCGCCGACTGGCGCAAATCCGCCCTGGCGCCGCACGACATCGCCCGCCGCACCCGCCGCTGGCGCGAGTACTGCTGCGAAGCCTTCTGCGACACTGCGGCGTGCCTCTGGAGCGGCGTCGCGCGTCATCCGGAGTTTACCCTTGCCGCCGCGCCGCGCCGCCGGCGCCGGCAATGGTTCGGTGTTAACCTTGACGGCCGCCATTTGTCGATATAATTAATTTCAGGAACTCTCTGTGTCCTCACTTCGATTCTCTGCCGCCGCCGGTGCCGCCATGCTCGCCGTCTGTCTCATCCAGACGCAGGCCTGCTCCTCGCGCTCCGTCAAGGCTGCCTCCGTCAAAGCCGAACAGGACCGCAAACCGGCGCCGGAGTTTGCCCTGAAGGACGCCGACGGCAAGACCGTCCACCTCTCCGACTACAAAGGCAAGGTGGTTCTGCTCGATTTCTTCGCTACCTGGTGCGGCCCCTGCAAAATCGAGATCCCGTGGTTCATGGAAATGGAGCGCCGGAACAAGGACCGCGGCTTCGCCGTGCTCGGCGTCTCCATGGACGACGAGGGTTGGGAAGTGGTCAAGCCGTTCCTGGCTGAGTTAGGCGTCAACTACCGCGTGGTAATCGGCACCGACGCTACCGCGACCCAGTACGGCGGAGTGGATGCGCTCCCCACCACGTTCCTGATCGATAAAGACGGAAGGATCGCCGCCGTGCACATCGGACTGGCGAGCAAGAAAGATTTTACGGATGGCATCGAACAGCTTTTGCAAGGCACTGCTCCCGCTGTCACTCTTAATAACGACGGCCGCCCTCGCGCAGAATAACGGCTACCTGACCATCGGCGAGCCCGCGAAGATCGCCGGCAAGCGCGGCGCCGCGGTGCAAACGAAAATTCCCGTTTCAATCCGCGAGGGATTCCACGTCAACAGCAACACGCCCAGCGAGGAATACCTGATCCCCCTCAAACTGACCTGGACCTCCACCGGCGCGCTCGAAGGTGGCTCCGTCACCTACCCCAAGCCCTTGATGGAGAAGTTCGATTTCTCCGACGGCAAGCCGATCTCGGTCTTTATGGGCAACTTCGACCTCGTGGCCAGCTTCAAAGTTGCCGCCAACGCACCCGCGGGACCCGGCATTGCCGCTGGAAAGCTGCGATACCAGGCGTGCAGCAACAAGGCCTGCTATCCGCCGAAAACCATCGACCTCAGCATCTCGTACCAGGTGCAGTAGAATCCCTCAAAAGAGCCATACAGCCCCCGGAACGGCCGTCGATGAAATGGGCATGACGCCCGTAAACAGTCTCACAGCAAGTTACATTCAGTCGGTTCTCGGCTCCGCGCTTCAGGGAACCGCCTCCTCCGCGAGTTCCACCCTCTCTCCGGCCTCTCAGGCGGACAGCAGCTCGCTCTCGCCGTTCGCGCAGATGCTCACCACGCTGCAGCAGCTCCAGCAGTCCGATCCCGCGAAATACCAGCAGGTCACTCAGCAGATCGCCGGCAACCTGCAAAGCGCTTCCCAGACCGCGCAGGCCAACGGCAACACTACCGCCGCCACCCAGCTCGCGCAGCTTTCCGCCGATTTCAGCGATGCCTCCAAAAGCGGCCAGCTCCCGAAGATTCAGGACCTCGCCCAGGCAATGGGTGCCACACACCATGGTCATGGCCATCACCATCACCACGCCGAGGCGTCCTCGGGCTCGGACGCTTCGAGCACCAACCCGTTGAGCCAGCTTTTCTCGGCTTTTCAATCGAGCGGGGCAGGGAACAGCAGCACGTTGAATCCCATGGACATCATTATGAACACGCTCTCCCAGAGCGGGGTTCAGCCCGCATAGACGCTGAGCCCGCTACTCCTTCAAGAACGCCCCGATCGCCCGCGTCGCCTGCCGGATCCGTTGCTCGTTCTCCACCAGCGCGAACCGCACGTGACCCTCGCCCAACGGTCCGAACCCGACCCCCGGCGATACCGCCACCAGCGCCTTCTCCAACAGCAGCTTGGAAAACTCCAGCGAGCCCAGCTCCCGGAACCGCTCCGGCAGCGGCGCCCACAGGAACATCGACCCGCGCGGCTTCTCCACCGCCCATCCCGCGCGCTTCAGGCCGTTCACCAGCACGTCGCGCCGCTTCTGGTACGTGGCGCAGATCTTCTTCGGCTCCTCCTCGCACTCCCTGAGCGCGATGATGCTCGCAATCTGGATCGGTTGAAACACGCCGTAGTCCAGGTAGCTCTTGATGCGCGCCAGCGCCGCGATCATCTTGGCGTTACCCAGACAAAAGCCCACGCGCCAGCCCGCCATGTTGTAGCTCTTGGACATCGAGAAAATCTCTACCGCGACCTCCTTCGCGCCTTCCACCTCCAGGATGCTGGGCGGCCGATAGCCGTCGAACCCGAGGTCGGCATACGCGAAATCGTGGACCACCAGCGTGCCGTGATGCCGCGCCAGCGCGACAATCTCCTTCATGAAATCCAGGTCCACGCACGTCGTCGTGGGATTGTGCGGAAAGGAAATCAATAGCAGCTTCGGCTTCCTGGTCGAGTTGCGGTACAGGTCCTCCAGCCGGTTCAGAAACGTCGCCGCGTTCGGCATCGGCAGCATGCACGCGTGTCCCTCCGCCATCAGCACGCCGTACTGGTGAATCGGATACGCCGGGTTCGGCGACACCACCGCGTCGTCCGGTCCCACCACGGCAAACAGCAGGTGTGCCAGCGCGTCCTTCGCGCCGATCGTGACAATCGCTTCCTTGTCGGGGTCGAGATCGACTCCGTAATGGCCCTTGTACCGCTTGCTAATCTCTTCACGCAGCCTCGGAATGCCGCGCGATTGCGAGTAACGGTGATTGCGCGCGTTGCGCGCGGCCTCCACCAGCTTGCTCACGACCACTCGCGGCGTTGCGCCGTCCGGATTCCCCATCCCCAGATCGATCACGTCGATCTGCGCCGCCCGTGCCTTTGCCCGCATCTCGTTGATGACGGCAAACACGTAGGGCGGCAATTTCTGTATCCGGTAAAACTCGTCGCTGTTTTGGGGCATTATTAATTTTATGCCACAGCGCACGCTCGCCGTCGTCTTCGCAGGATTCTGTGCGTTCCTGGCATTGTTCGCGCCGCAGCCGCTCCTGCCCATGCTGGCCCGCGAGTTCGGCGTCTCGCCGGCCCGCATCAGCCTGGTCGTCACCGCCTCTACCTTGGCGGTGGCGCTCTCCGCGCCCCTCGCCGGCTTCGTCGCCGACCGCTTCGGCCGCAAACGCGTCATCGTCCCCGCGGCCTTCCTGCTCGCCGCGCCCACCCTGCTCGCCGCCACCGCCACCGGCTACTGGCAGCTCATCTTCTGGCGATTCCTCCAGGGCGTCTTCACTCCTGGCATCTTCGCCGTCATCATCGCCTATATCAACGAAGAGTGGGACATCGGCGCCGGCGCCGCCACCGCCGCCTACGTCACCGGCACCGTCATCGGCGGATTCACCGGACGCGCCCTGGCCGCCATCGTCGCCGCCCACATTGGATGGCGATGGTCGTTCGTCGCTCTCGGTGCTCTCAACCTCGCCGGGGCCATCGCTATCCGCGCCTGGCTGCCCGCCGGCCGCCGCTTCACCCGCGTCCTCCACACCGGGTCCGCCGCCGCTCCCATCCTGCGGCATATCCGCAATCCCCGCCTCGTCGCTACCTACGCCGTCGGCTTCTGTGTGATGTTTACCCTCCTCGCCACCTTCACCTACATCAATTTCTATCTCGCCGCTCCCCCGTTCCATCTGAGCACCGCCGCGCTCGGCCTGCTCTTCGTCGTCTACCTGGTGGGCGCCATGATCACCCCGGTAGCCGGCCGCGCCATCGACCGCTTCGGCCACCGCTTCGCCCTGGTCGCGGCCTTCTCCGCGGGCGCCACCGGCATCCTGCTCACGCTGATCCACAGCCTCCCGCTCGTCATGGCCGGCCTGACGCTGGCCTGCACCGGAGTCTTCATCGCCAACTCCGCCGGATCGAGCTACGTCGGCAGCGCCGCGACCGAATCGCGCGCCTCCGCGGTCGGCCTCTACGTCACGTTCTACTACCTGGGCGGCAGCGGCGGCTCGGCCATCCCCGGCTTCACCTGGACGCATGGCGGCTGGCCCGCCTGCGTCGCCTTGATTGTCGCTGTCCAACTCTTGACCATCTCGCTGGCCCTCGGCTTCTGGAAACCCTTGCCCCGCATCGCGGTGACCGAGCTGACTGCCGCCATCGAGGAAGGATGAACATGCTCGTTCTTGCATCGCAGTCGCCGCGGCGCGCCGAGATTCTCCGCCAGGCAGGTATCGAATTCGTCGTCCGCCCGGCGGAAGTCGACGAGTCCCCGCTCGAAGCCGAGCGCCCCGGTCCGTACGTGCGCCGCCTCGCCCGCGACAAGGCCCTGGCCGTCGATGCCGCCCCGGACGAGATCGTCCTCGCCGCGGACACCACGGTCGTCTCCCACGGCGAACTCCTCGCCAAGCCCGTCGACGCCGCCGACGCCCGCCGCATGCTCGCCCTCCTCTCCGGCCGCCGCCACGAAGTGCTCACCGGCATCTGTCTCCGCCGCGGCCCCGAGCTCCTCTGCGACCACGCTTCCACCGCCGTCTGGTTCGCCCCTCTCTCCGAAGCCGAAATCGATGCCTACGTCGCCAGCGGCGAGCCCATGGACAAAGCCGGCGCCTACGCCATCCAGGGCCTTGCGTCCAAGTTCGTCGAGCGCATCGAGGGCTGCTACTTCAACGTAATGGGCCTCCCCGTCGCCATGGTCTACCGCCACCTCCACGACCTGGGTGGCGCGTACCTCGCGTAGCGAGGCGATTCCCCGGAGTACAATACCGTTGGACCTTGATGATCGCCGCCCGCCTCATCTCCGCGACTCTCTCCCTCACCCTCGCGGCGGCGCAGGTCACGATCCCCCAGCGCCCTAAGCTGGGGTCCAAGACCCCCCAGCAGTCTCCCGCCCCCAGCGCCAACATCCGGGTCGAGACCACCCTCATCCTCGTCCCCGTCACCGTGAACGACCCCCTGAGCCGCCCCGTCTCCGGCCTCGAAAAAGAAAACTTCCGCGTCTTCGAAGACAACGTCGAACAGCAGATCACCCAGTTCGCCATGGACGACGAGCCCGTCGCCGTCGGCCTCGTCTTCGATACCAGCGGCAGCATGGGCGCCAAGCTGGTCACCTCCCGCCTGGCCGCCGCGCAGTTCTTCCGCATCTCCAATCCCGAGGACGAGTTCTTCCTGGTCGAATTCGACGATGCACCGCACCTCCGCGTCTCCCTCACCCACGACACCGGCACCATCGAAAACCAGCTCACCTTCTCCCGCTCCCACGGCTCCACCGCGCTCCTCGACGCCATCTACCTCGCGCTCCACGAAATGAAGAATTCGAAGAAGAACAAGAAGGCCCTGCTGCTCATCACCGACGGCGGCGACAATCACAGCCGCTACAGCCAGCGCGAGGTCACCAACCTGGTTCGCGAGAGCGACGTGCTCATCTACTCCATCGGCGTCTTCGGCGGCGGCAACTCGCCCGAGGAAGCCGGCGGCCCCGGCCTGCTGCGCCACATCTCCGAGCAGACCGGAGGACGCCTGTTCGAGGCCGTCCCCGTGGAGCTCCCCGACGTCGCCAAGAAGATCGGCATCGAGCTGCGCAATCGCTATATCCTCGCCTACTCCCCCAAAAACCAGGTGCGCGACGGCAAGTACCACCGCATCACAGTCAAGGTCGTCCCGCCACGCGGCCTCCCCAAGCTGCAAGCCCACTGGCGCCTCGGTTACAACGCCCCCGCCGAGTGACTATGAAACTCCCGCTCGCGAAGTGACGGCAAAATCACTTACCGACGGCCGTGACCTCCACTCCTTCCTTCCGCCACACCACCACCGCATCCGCTCCCGCGCCGTCCGTCACAAACTCGCACCGCACCGGGTCCACGCCGTACACCACCTTCAGAACCGAGCACCCCGGCGTCTGGAACACGTGATAATCCTCCGGAAACCCGATCAGCGCCACTCGCGCGTTCGGCCGCAGCGCGGGAACCGCCGCGCGGAACGCCGCCAGGTCCAGGCGTGCGCGGGCCGTGTGCTCCAACTGCCACTCCGCCCTCTTCCTCATGTTCGCCCGATGCGGCAGCGCTACCAGGCAGAGCAGAATCATCGCCACTGCGGCGCGCTCCCGCCTGTTCTCCTCCACCGGCAGGCGCGCCGCCGCCTCTTCCGCCGCGCCGCCCAGGGCCAGCGCGAAAAATCCCGCCGGAATGTACAGGTACAGCACCTGCCTCTGGTGCGCCATGAAAATGATGGGACTCAGAAAAATCACGAACCCCGCGATCCCCGCCAGCGTCGCCCGTGCGCGCCAACCCACACCAGCGACCAGCGCCGCCATCGCCACCGACCACCGGATCAGCCGCCCCACCGGCCACGGCCCGCCATACAACATGCTCGAAACATAAAAATACAGTCCTTCGAAAAATGCCCGCGGCGTGAACACCATGCGGTACGGATTGCTTACGCTCTCCACCCGCTGGTGCTCCGCCAGCATCGGCACGTAGATCGCCGCAAAAAACAGGGCCAGCAGCACGTGCGGCCAGAGCGATCGCTTCGCCTCCCCTAGCCACCGCTCACGTGGGTTGGTCACCGCCACCATCACCGTCAGCATGGCCGGCAGCACGATCGCCGCCTCCTTGGTCCGTAGCGCCAGGTAGAACAGCGCCACGCTGATCGCGCGCACCCACGGCCGCCTCGAAGCAAACGTCAATAGCACCGCCAGAATCAGCGTGTCCCCCAGCACGTCGAAGATGTCCGCGATCCATGTGGCCCCCTCGATCGCTGCCGACCAGGCGCCGAACGCCGCCGCCACGGCCGCCGCCGCCCACCAGGACCGCATCAGCCGGCGCCCCAGCGCCAATAGCAAGGTCATGTTGATCCCATGCAGGATGAGGCACATCCAGTAGAACGGGGTGGCGTTGAGTCCGGAAATGCGGTACATCGCGCGGATCGCCAGCGCGCCCAGCGGCCGGTCGTTCATCACGTAACGGGGCAAAAACGTGAGCTGTTCGCGCAGCGGGAACAGCGCCGCCCGGTACAGCCAGTCCCAGTCGTCGGCGAAAAAAAAATGCGCGGGCCGCACCGACCACCGAAGCAGCCAGAATGCGTAGAACAACGCCACCGTCCACGCCCCCGCGCGAACGAGGTGCGAGCCGGAATCGCGGTCCCGCGGTTTCACCCCCGAACTGTAACACACGCCCTTCAGGCGCTCCGGCCGCTACCGAACCGGCACCAGGTCCTTCACGTTGATTTCAGTCGCCGCGCCGCCGCCCGCCGGCACCGCCAGCGACACGTCGATGTTCTTGCACACCGTCTCGGTGCACGCCTGCCCGCGCACCTCCAGCCGCCCCATCGTGTCCGGAGGATGCCGCAGTTTGACCGCAAACACCGCCTCGTGCTCGAAGCCCCAACTGAACCACCGCAATTCGGGGTGCGAAAAATCCTTGGGCGGCGATTGATGCCACTCACCCGCAAACTCCAGCCCGGCGACCGCGGTGATCTCGGTCGGCTTGTCGACGCTCAGCGCCTTCTTGCCGGCCAGCTTCTCGTCCGAGCGCCGCTTGTTGTCCATGGCGAATGTGTGCCAGCCCGGCCCCAGCGTGGCGCGCACCACCAGCCACGGCCCGTCCACCCGCGCGCGATACGCGACCGCCACTTCCTCGTCGTGGCGCACTTCCACCGGCGCGCTCCACTCCCCCGCGCGCACGCCCCACGCGATCGCCAGCATCAGTACCCCGCTGCGCAGCCGTCTCATTTGCGAAAACTCAAAATGTGAGTGTTGAGTTGCATCTTCATCCGCTGCCCGTCCCGGATCACATCCAGCATAGCCGAGTCCCCGGCCTTCACGTTCAGCTTCAGATACAGCTCCGCCGTGTTGGCCTGCTCGTCGCGCTCCACGCCGTTCACCGCCGCGATGACGTCCCCCACCCGCAGCTCGTGCGTCTTCAACGCCCTGGCTAACTCGGCCACGTGCTTCACCTGGCTCGCAAACCCGTCCGGCGGCAGCCCGAGCCTGCGCTTCTCCTCGCCCGTCAGCGCGCGGTCCTCGAAATCCAGCCGCGGGTCCACGCTCGATTGCCGGAATCGCAGATCCGTCCACCACCATCGCGGCGGCAACCCTACAGTTAGCTCGACCGCGCTTCCGCCGCGATCGACCGCGATGCGGATCTTGTCCGCCTTCCGGTCCACCTTGTCGTAGCGGTATTGCAGGTCGCCGAACGTCGCCACCGCGGCGCCGTCCAGCGCGGTGATCCGATCGCCCGCCTTCATCCCCGCCGCCTGTGCCGCGTCCCGAGCCTCCTTCACCACCAGCCCCTTGGGCACATCCAGAAAGATGCCGATGGTCTTGATATCCGGCGACCGGTAGAGGTGCGTCAACTTGTCCAGCGTGCCCGCCTGCTCCCGCTGGATATTTTGAAAATCGCCGATCAGGTGGCACTCCACGCACTGCCGCTGCGCGAACGTGCGCTGCGCCAGCAACGGAATCTGCCTCGGAAAGAACGCCTGCGGCCGCGGCGGCAGTTTCAGTTCGCCCCCCAGATACCGCCGGTGCATGCCCAGCCCATCGCCCAGCGCCGCCTCCAGGCTGTGCAGGTCGAGATACGTGTCGGGCGATGCCGAATCGCGCCCGCCGTAGCGGAAGTAGATCTGCTCTTCCGCGTTCAGCGCGAAGAAGTAGACCGCGTTGTTCCAATCGCGGTCGAACAGCCCCACGTCCACGTCGTCCATCCGCGTGATGCGGACGCACACGTATTGCTCGAGCAGTTTTCCCAGCGGCGAATCTTTCGGTGACAGCACAACCTGTGCGTCAAAAACGCGCCCGGAGATTCAAGCCTCGCACCGGAACTCGACGAACAGCGGCTTGTGCGTCTCTTTCGCCAGCCGCAGCGCCTGCCGGTAATCGCCCAGCCAATCGACTCCTTCATCCGCCGCTCGCACGGCGCCCGCCATCGCACACACCAGCACCACGCAGGTTGAAGCCATCCGCATCTATCCAGGGTACCCTACGGCGTGATCTTATACCGGTCCCGCGGGTACAGCACCGCCTGCCTCACGTTGGCCAGGTTCATTGCCTGGCACGTCAGCCGCTCCAGTCCGATCGCGAACCCGCCGTGCGGCGGCATCCCCAGGTCGAACATCGCCAGGTGGCTTTCGAAGTTCGCCGGGTCGATCGCGCGCGAGCGCAGTGCCGCCTCCAGGTCCTGCCTCTGGTGCAGGCGCTGCCCGCCCGTCGTGATCTCGATCCCCTGGAACAGCAGGTCGAAGCTCCCCGCCGCGCCCGCCGATCCTCTCGGCGCCGTGTAGAACGGCCGCGCCGCCAACGGGAAGCCCAGCACGAACACCGCGGGAATTCCCGTCTCCCGCCGCGCCCGCTCGCAAAGCTGCCGCTCCGCTTCCGGGTCGAGATCGTCGGTGAGATCTCCTCGCCCGAATTCGCTCCGCAGCATCTCCAGGCACTCCCCGAACTCCCAGCACGGCACTCCCAGCATCGAAGGCAGCGGTTCCGTGCGGTACTTATCCAATACGCTGCCGAACCGCAGATTAAGATTCTCGAACATGTCGGTCAGCAGTTCCCGCTCGAACTGGATCACGTCCTCCGGCCCGTCGATGAATCCGAACTCGACGTCGAGCGAGTAGTACTCCGTCAGGTGCCGGCTCGAGGCGTGCGGCTCCGCGCGATACACATGCCCCGTCTCGTAAACGCGCTCGAATCCCGCGACGCCGTGTTCTTTATAAAACTGCGGGCTCTGGGCCAGGTACGCCGCCCGCTCGAAATACCGGATTTCGAAAAGATTCGATCCGCCTTCCGTGCCCCCGCCCACGATCTTCGACGTCACGATCTCCGTGAACCGCCGCCGGTTCAGCGCGTCCCGAAACGCCGCCAGCAGGCCCGCCTGCACCCGGAATACATCCCCCACCGCCTCCGTCCTCAGCGCCAGCGGCCGGTATTGAATCAGAGTCTCCAGTCCGACGCCGTCCACGCTCGCCGCCGAAAGGAACGGCAGGTTCTGAGACGCCCGGTTGAGTAGCCGAATCTCCGCGATCTCCACTTCGATTCCCGCCTTCGCGCGCGGCTCGCGCCGCACGCTCCCCCGGATCTCGACCACGTCCTCCACTTTGAGGTGCTCCCGAAAATCCTCCGTGGCCGTCACGCACTGCGCCTCGCCGCTGCAATCGCGCAGAATGACAAACGTGGTCTTGCCGAGGACGCGCAGCCGGTAGATCCAGCCCCTGATCCGAACCGGTCCGGATATGAAATCGCCAAGCTCTTCGATAAAGATCCGGCGCGCCGTGGTTGTAGTCGTGGCCATGCAAATCCTCCCGAGGGCAACTTGCTGGAACCACGTTCTGCGGCGGTGCCATCCAGCTTCCGGCCCGGCGGCCGGCGCTCAATTGGCGCGCTGTCGCTGCGCCGCGCGTTCCGCTCTACTGGGGCCTGCCGGGTGCGCCGGCTTCCGTTTCGAGCGAACCTCTCCGAGGGGTCTTTCCTCTTCGCCGAGTTCTTTCCATTCTAGGACAGACCCGGCCCCTTGAGCCACTCGCACAACGTGATCGCGATCTTCTCCACGCAGCACGAGAGCACGGGATCGAGGTCGCGGGGCCAGATTCCGCTGCTCATCGAGAACACCACCGCCCTCGCATCGCGGTGTTCCGTGCAGGCGGCCGCGATGGCATCGTGTACCTGGACTTCGTCGCCGGCGCCGAGCGCCCCCAAAAATCGCGCGAACGCCAGAAACTCGAAGGCGAACTCCTCGCGCAGCCGGGCCCGCCGGCTCGCCGGCACCACCGCCACGATCTCCGCCGGCCCCGCCTTCGATTCGTCGCAGTAGATGGACGCCACGGCACAATCCGAAAGGTCGTGCACCAGCACGAAAAATCGCGTTGCGCGTTCGCCCGCTGAGCCGCAGCTCACCGCTCCGTACCACGAATTTCCCGGCGCGGCCCGAAGCGACTGGAGCAAACGCCGGTCAGGTCCGGCGCCCGGCCCTAGCGCGTTAGGGCCATGCCAGGTCTGGCTCCGTGAATCCCACCCGTACAAGCAGATGGTTTCCTCGCCGCACCATGCCTCATTGGTGTCTGGTCCACGGGCAGAGAACTTGCGCGAAGAGATTTGAGACATGACTATCTTAAACACCAGAATACCTGAAGAAGTTGTGCCTGGGTGACGCCCCCCCGTCCACACATATCCATGCCCTCTAGTGCAGCCCGTCCCCTCCATTGATACAATTCCGCAATGGCCGATTCCACCTACGGCGCGGTGCCCGCCTCCGCCGCCCCGCTCGCGGCCCCTCGCCCGCGGCACGCGGCCATCGTCCGCCTCACGCACTGGATCACGACCCTGGCCTTCCTCGCCCTCCTCCTCAGCGGAATCGAAATTCTCATCTCCCACCCGCGCTTCTACTGGGGCGAAGCCGGAAACGTATTGTCTCCACCCCTATTCAAACTGCCCATTCCCGCCTCCCGGGCCACCGTCCCCACGGGCTATGGCTACGTGCTCCCTGACCAGAACGGCTGGAGCCGCTACCTCCATTTCCAATCGGCCTGGGTCGCCGTCCTCACCGGCTTCCTCTACGTCGTCTTCGGAATCCTCAGCGGGCACTTCCGCCGGAACCTGCTTCCCGCCCGCCTCTCCCTTCGGGAAATCTCCGCCGTCATCGCCAGCCACCTGCGCAGCCGTTCCGCCGCCGCGGACGCATGGTCGTATAACGTGCTTCAGCGGCTCGCCTACCTGCTCGTGATCTTCGTCCTCTTCCCCCTCGTGATCTGGACAGGCCTGGCCATGTCTCCGGCCATCGCCTCCGCCTTTCCTCCCGCGGTCACCGTCTGGGGCGGCCAGCAATCCGCGCGCACTCTGCACTTCTTCATCTCCATAGCCCTGGTCGTCTTCCTTCTGGTCCACCTCGCAATGGTCTGGCGTTCCGGACTCCGCGCCCGGGTTCGCGCCATGATCACCGGCCGCCCACCCACCCCTGAGGAGCGCACATGAGTAAACTCTCCCGACGCCAACTCATCACCGCCGGTCTCGCCACCACCGCCGGCGCCTCCGGACTCGCCGTCGCCGCCGCCCTGGCGCGCCGCTATGGACTCATCCCGCCCGATGCCGGCGGCCTCTACGGCCCGGGCGAGACCCTGACCTACGCCGCCCAGCGATTGCTCACCCGCCACTCCCTGGCGCGCGAGTTCTCTGCCGGTCAAATCTCCAAACCGCCGTTCGCCAATGAAGTGTCCCCCCTCGGCGACGACTTCAAGCGTCTCCAGCAGGGCTCGTTCGCTGCCTGGCGTCTCGCCGTCGACGGAATGGTCGCCCGCCCGGCCGCCTTCTCCGTCGACGAGCTCAAAAGCTTTCCCCGCCGCACCCAAATCACCCACCTGGCCTGCGAAGAGGGCTGGTCGTACATCGCCGAATGGACCGGCGTCCCCCTCTCTCATATCCTCGACGTGGTCGGCACTCTCCCCCAGGCTCGATACGTCGTCTATCGCTCCTTCCAACCCGACTGGTGGGAAAGCATCGACATGGCCGATGCCCTGCACCCCCAAACCCTCGTCGCCCACAGCATGAATGGCGGCAGCCTCCCCGTCCCGTTCGGAGGTCCGCTCCGCCTCCGCGTCCCCCGCCAGCTCGCCTACAAAAGCCTCAAGTACATCACCCGTCTCACGGTAACGGACAGCCTGAAACATTTCGGTAAAGGCTTGGGCTCCTCTGAGCCCGAGACCGGTTACGCCTGGTACGCCGGAATCTGAGAGCTAATTCTCGGTCGGCGTCTTTTCGATCTTGTCGATCACGATGATGTCGACGTCGCCCTTCTTCGGCTCCAGTTTGAGACCCAGTTGGGATTGAAGCGCTCCGAACAGAGGTTGGGGAGGGTCGCCGTCGGGGATGAAGGTGTTCTCGTTGCCGGCCGCGCCCGGACCGGGACCCGCGCCGGGACCTGGACCTGCGCCCGGCCCTGGGCCTCGGCCCACCGCGATCATCATCCCTCCGGCGCCGGGTCCGCCGCGGCCCGGCCCTTCATTGGGATCCGGCGCGTACGTGAGGATGAAGTCGTACTTGGCGGTCAAGCCGGTATTGTCGATCACCGGGCGGTTCAACTGGCTGGTCAGCCGGTTGGCCAGGTCCTGCATCGTCTGCGCCGTGGCGGTAACGCGGGCGCGCCCCGGCATCATCATCATGAACATTCCTGCGCGGCTGGTCATTGCCGCCGGCATCACCGGAAAGCCATCCGGTCCGATTTTCGGAGGCCCCAGCGGAGGTGGCGGGGGAGGACCGTCGGCATCCGGAG
>DATJYW010000072.1:0-3691 GCA_035499435.1 Candidatus Acidiferrales bacterium
AGCGGGTCGTCTGCGCCGTTGACCCACGCATCATGATGATTGCCGCGTATGATCCACTCATCCCGATACACCGCTCCAGGGATGCGCACGATCACGTCATAGAGCGTCTTGATGTCCCAGTTGAATTTCAGCTTGAGATGAGCCCGTGTAGGCCCTGGTCCCGCGTGATAAGTAATTGGCAGAGCGCCGCGCCACGCTGCCGGCACCACCGGACCGCGTAGGACAGCCAATAGCGGTTGTGCGTCGCTGTAGGAGATCGGCATCACCGGAATCCTGGTGAGTGTTTTCGCTTCCGAAATCGGCAGCCGTTTCGCATCCTTGGTGGCGCCGACGCCTGGCGTCAGCGGGTCGCCCGGATACACCGGCATGTCCATCACGCTTCCTCGCTGCGCACCGTCCGCCGGGCGGAACGGTCCGTTCGGAAAGGTGTCGCCGGCGGCGTATCCATCATCGCGCGGGTCCGAGTAGATCAGGCAGCCGATCGCGCCGTGTTCCGCCGCCACTTTCGGCTTGATTCCACGCCAAGACCCGCCGTACCGGGCGATCACGATCGCACCTTTCACCGAAATGCCCAGCCGGTCGAGTTCTTCATAATCCGTCGGGATTCCGTGGTTGACATATACCAGCGGCCCGGTAACATCGCCATCGATCGAGTACGCATTGTAGACAGGCAACTGCTCGGCCTGCTGCGCCGACGTCGGATCCACGGCAACCGGCGGCTCCGCGATTTTCGCCGTGTAGCGCGTGGGGTCGATCATTTCCAATGACCGCTCGCGAGGTGTCGGGAACAGCACGTCGAAGGTTTCAATCTGCGCGTCGAGCCCCCATTCGCGGGCCTTTGCTGCGATCCACTCCGCGTTGTCCTTATCGTACGGCGAGCCCACGTGGTGAGGCCGTGCCGATAGCCTTTGCATGTAGCTCCGCAAGTTCGCTGGATCCGGAACCGCCTGGAACTTCGTTTCCCATTCACGCTGCGTGCGCGCCGAGTCCCCCGAGTATCCTCGCAGCCCGGGTGCGTCTGCCGTCCAACTTACAGTCGTGATCAGCCAAAACGCAAAGAGTCTCTTCATAGATCCCCTGCCTTGCTCATACCATTTATCATGATTGGAAGTTCCTGGACGCCGCCCTAGCTCCAATGAAGCCGCCAATCGAAACCCGTCGCTGTGCCCAACTGAGATTGACTCTACCTGATTACGCTGAAAAGCGAAACGATTTCAAGCAGGAAATCTCAACGGCGTTCGCAGTGCCGCGTCCGGCGCGCGCCACGATGACCGATCCGCCCAGGCCTTGATTACGCCCACTCACACCCAAGGAGTGCCTGTCGCAATTTTCTCTTAGGTTTGATCGCCGCCTTCGTTTAGATCTAACAGATGGATGTTGGTGTGATGAATGCCCTGATCGTCGATGATGAGCCGATCGCGCGCCGTGTCCTTCGTGAGGAGTTGGAACTATTCCCGGACGTGCATGTCATCGGCGAGGCCGGGGACGGTAAAGAGGCGTTAGAGAGAATCACGGAACTCCGGCCGGACCTGGTGTTTCTTGACCTGCAAATGCCCGTCATGAGTGGGTTTGAAGTGGTACGGAACCTCCACGAGCCTCTGCCCATCATCGTGATCGTTACCGCCTTCGACGCACACGCCATCGAGGCATTTGAAGCGGGGGCCATCGATTATCTGCTGAAACCGGTCGGCGAAGCCCGATTGCAGAAAGCCCTTGAGCGCGCAAAGAGTCTGCAGGGCAAGCCCACCGACATCGCCGCGCAATTCGACAAGATCGCGTCGGCAGTTCAGCCTCCCGGCGCACTCAGGAGCAGAAAGATTACGGGTCGAAGCGGGGAGGATTATCACGTGCTGGACCTAGAGGTGGGCTAGCCCAAGGCTAGCGCTAGTGCTGGGCTGGCGCCGGTTGCGTTTCTGGACTTCCGCGAAAAGCCGCCCGCTCGCGCGCGGTGCCGGTGCGCTTCCAGATCTCGCCGCCGGAAACCACAATGGACGAGCAATACCCCGTCCTTCGCCCGATGACCGTAAGCTGGCCTTCATCACGCGAGGGGTCGCTAGCCGGACTGCTCCTGTTTGTGCCCGTGTTGGATCGCATCGATCTGTAGGCGGCCGTCGCCGGTAGCGTCCCTTATCTGATCGCGATGTCCGCCATGGACGTAAAGGCGCCACCACTGCTCAACCCGAGCGGTACCGTGTTTCCAGAAAGTGCGGCTGCCGGGACGACGATATGAACGCGATAAACGCCAGGAAAGCCGGGCATGGGGTCAACCTGCAAAACGGCGGCCTGGTATTCGCCTATGAAAGCACGCAGGCTCTGCGCCGGCAGGGCGGCCCCCAACCCGGTGACCGCCACCGTAACGGTCTCGCCCCGCGCGGCCGGAGAGTCGCCACTCACCAGGCTCCCATCGGCGTGCGACACCGCGGGCCCGGCCCCGCTGCCATCCAGCGTGAACACCCCGGGACTGGCGGGTGATAGCGGAACCGTGACGGCGTTAGAAGCCGCATCGCCGTGCCACACGGTGATTAACGCCGAATCCCCAACCAGAGAGGCCAGCGTCTCCAGGTTGATTTGATCGGACGACACGAACAGCAGAGGGCACGCGACGGTGTTGATCGTGACCCGCACTCCGCTCAGCTCATACACCGGCTGGCCGCCAGATGCGCTGGCCGTCGCGTTCGCCAATTCGGCGCCCCGCAACGTAATCAGTTCCCCGGCCGAGATGCCCGCAGTCATGGGGGCGAGCGATGCGGCATTTCGCACGTCCAAGGCAGGTCCGGCGGGCGCGGTGACGCCGAACAGGATTCCGTGCACGCGATGATTGGCGCCGGCGGCGCCCACTTCGGCGCTCACGAAGGCCGTGGACCCGATCGCCAGGTTGGACCTTCCGTCTTCGAGGAACGGGCCAAGCTGGGCGGCGCCGTCGGCGCCGAGTGCCACGTAGTTGATGACAGTCCAGGCTCTCATCGATTCGCCAGGGTCGCGCCGCTGCGACATGCGTACTCCGCCGCTTCCGTTCGCCTCCAGGGCGCCCAGGGAAGCCTCCATCCGTACGGCAACGGCGATGTCGTTGTCGGCCAGCAATTCGGCGATCGACCAGGTTCCCTTCCAGCCGTCGACCGATGCCGGTGACGACCGCCGCACGGCGACCAGGATTTCGCGGCGGCTCGCGTCTGGGGAGAAACCCAATAGAATCTCGCCATCGGACGAAACAAAGATCTGGCGGGAACCGGCCAAGAGGGTCGCCGACTCACCGAACGTCGCGTTGCCGGCGCCGTCGGGTCCAAGCTTGTACTGAGCTCCCACGATTGCCTGCCGCTTCGTCAGATTCTTTTGATTCGCGGACTGCCCTGTCGCAATGACGGTCGAAAACCCGCCGGCGCCATCGGCACTCAACTCCACGAAGGCGGTGGTCAGCGCGTCGATGGAGCCGTCGGGCAGAAGGAACGACGCGCCCGCGTAGCTGCCGATCAGATGCGCCTCGGGCGGCCCATCCTGCCAGTTAAACGCGCCGACGCCAATCAGTATGTCCGGTGTTCCGTCATTTGCTTCAACCTGGATTATGCACAGTCCCTGACGCGGCGCTGCTCGGCTGAGGTGTGACGCCATTTGGGACCCCTGAGAATCCTGCGTTAAAACAGTAGGTCCGCGGAGTTCTCAGTCTTCGCGGGCCGATTCTCAGAAGTCACCCAAA
>DATJYW010000073.1:0-13583 GCA_035499435.1 Candidatus Acidiferrales bacterium
GATCCAGGCAACCGAAGCGGTGAAGCTGATCCTCGGAATCGGCGAGCCGCTGGTCGGCCGGCTACTCCTGTACGACGCCCTGGCCATGCGGTTCCGCGAGCTCAAGCTGCGCAAGAACCCGGAGTGCCCGGTGTGCGGCGAGCATCCGACGGTGACCAAGCTGATCGACTACCAGCAGTTCTGCGGCATCCCGAAGCAGGAGACCAACGTGAACGAAGGCGAGATCGAAGTTACCGAAGTCAAACAGAAGTTGGACCGCGGAGACAAGTTCGTCCTGATCGACGTGCGCGAGCCGCACGAATACCAGATCTGCAACATTCCCGCCGCGAAGCTGATCCCGTTGGGCGAGATCGGCAAACGCCTGGACGAGCTCGATAAGTCCGCCGACATCGTCATCCATTGCAAGAGCGGCATGCGCAGCGCCCGCGCGTGCGGCATCCTCAAGGCGGCAGGCTTCGAGCACGTGCGCAACATGAAGGGCGGGATCCTGGCCTGGAGCGACCGCGTCGACCCGACCGTTCCGAAATACTAAATGTTCCTCGGGGCGCTGCTTGCCGCCATCCTGCTCCTGCTTTGTGAGCGGCCCCAGGCGGCAATGCGGGCGGCATTCAAGCAGCGGCCCTGGGTCCTTTGGGCCTTGCCGCCCTTCCTCACGGGTTACTTCCTGCTCGCGTCGTCAGGCGCGGGCCAGGCGAACCCGTCGCTGATCGCGATGGTTCTCGCCTACACCGTAGCGCCGGTCGCCTGCGCGTATTTCGGCGGGTCGGACTTCCTGACCCTTCTGCTGCTGTGGCTGCCCCTGGAGTTCCCGGCTCCGGCGGCGCGCCTGATCGCGAAGCACGCCCAGGGCTACCTCCACAGCGTGGCATACGGGATCGCGATCCTGCTCGGGCTCGCTCTGTTCGCCGGCTTCCGTGCGATGCCGGGCATGAAGTACAACCTGCCGCGAGCCTGGCGCGACCTGCGGCTGCCGCTGGCGGGCTTTGCGCTCACGGCGCCCGTGCTGGCGGTGGTCGGGATCGCCATCGGATTCATCCCCTATCCGCATTGGTCCACGGCGGGCGCGGGGCGGATGGCGTCGGCCGTGGCGATCGTTTTTGCCGGAACGGCGCTGCCGGAAGAGATTCTGTTCCGGTCGATGATCCAGAACCTGCTGATGCAGCGTTTCGGCGCGACCACGCGCACGCTGCTTGTCGCGTCGTTGATTTTTGGCGCCGCGCATTTGGACAACGGGCCTCAGCCGCTGCCCAACTGGCGCTACATGATCCTGGCGACCATCGCTGGATTTGCATACGGAAGGGTGTTCCAGAAGTCGTCGACGGTGTTGGCCTCGGCGATGTTTCACATGATGGTGGACTGGACGAAACACTTCTTTTTCTGAGTGCCGGATTAACATAATGAGGGTGAGCTCGCGTGTAGTTGCGGTGTTCGGACACACGCCTGAGGTGTGTGCCAGGGCCGTGGAACACGTGCGGGCAGGCGCGCCGGAAACTCCCATCTGGCTCTTCACCACCGTCCCTCCCCTGCCGCAAACCGCCACGATGTGCGCCGAGGTGAACGTGAATGCGAGCGCCATCGCACTGGTGGTGCGCGCGCAGCGTCGGCTCTGGCCTCTGCGTGCCGCGCTGTGCGTCGCGCCCTGGACGGGCGATGGCGCGCCGCTCGCGCTCAGGCTGGCCCCGTTCCTCGTGCCGCCGTTCCGCGCGCTCTTCATCAACGGGCGTCACGATTTTCTGCCGGGCACGCCGGGCCGCGTGCTGGTCCACAACTGGCGCAACCTGCGCGACGCGCTCCATTCGGCATGGGCGCGGCTGAAGGACATCGCCGGCGGGTGCTGGGAGCTGGTGTCCTATCACATCTGGCGCTCCGGGCCGGTGGTGCGTGCAAAAGACCTGGCGCGCGCGTATTGGTCGCTCGTCTCCTACCACGTCTGGCGCTCCGGCCCGGTGGTGCGCGTGAGAGATCTGTCCTGCGCCTGGGCGCTTTGGACCACGGGGACGCTGCTTCGGTGCCTGGGATATCCGCACCGGCGCTGGTTCCACCGCTTGCACGGGGATGCGGCGCTGGCAGTCGCAACAGCCGAAAGCGAGGGCGTCGGGATCGCGGTGTTCGTCCAGCGCGGGCGGCAATGGCGTGGCGCCGAGTTCGAGAAGTTCACGCGCGCCGCCACTGCGCGCTGGATTCTCTGGCGCGAAGAGGGCGAGGCCGAAGACGCTGACGATCTGCTCCCGCTCTTCCAGGACGCGCGCACCTTCGCCGTCGGCCGCCAGATCGACTACCGCGGATGGAAACGCCAGATGGTCGCGGCGGCGCCGTTTCGCACCCTTCAGCCCGGAGAAGCGGCCCGCCTCCTGGCTCCGGTCTCGCGGGCGCTGCTCGTCGATCGTCACAAACTGCTCGCCCTGGGAATGCCCCGGTGCAGCCTGGCAGGCGCGGCGTGGATGATTCTCTTCTGGAAAGCGGCGGCGGCCGGATGGCACTCGTATTCCGCCGGGCAGCACGGCACGCTGCGTCCCCAGCCGGACCGTCCCATGGAAGAAGCATCCTTCCTGCTCCACGTGCTCTGCAACGGGTCGCTGCGGCGTCTGGGTCCGCCGGAGGCCGCGCTTTCCGGGGGCAACATCGCCTTCCAGTCGCGTCGCGCAAAGCCGGAGGCGGATCGCCTCAAAGTGCTCGTGGTTTCGCCGTTCCTGCCGTTTCCGCTCTCGCACGGGGGTGCGGTGCGCATCTGGAACCTCTGCCGGAGCCTGCAGGACCGCGTCGATTTCGCCCTCGCCGCGGTGCGCGAGAAGGACGAGCGCGTCGATTACGCGCGCCTTCACGAAGTATTCCGCGAAGTGCGCGTCGTAGATCTGGACGAACGCATTTCTCCCGACAGCAGTCTGCCGCGGCAGGTGCGAGGCCACCGCTCGCAATCCTTGCGCGCGCTGATCGCGGAGATGGTGCGGGAGTGGCGGCCCGGCGTGCTGCAGGTGGAGTACACCCACATGGCATGGTTCGGCGATTGCGCGCCCGGCGTGCCCGCCATCCTGGTGGAGCACGATCTCACCATGAGCCTGTACCGCCAGCTCGCCGCCAACCAGCGGACTCCGGAGACCCGCCGGGAGTACGAGCGCTGGAGGGCATACGAGGGTGAATGGCTCCGCAAGTTCGACGGGGTCTGGACGGTGTCCGACGACGACCGTTCCCTGGCCATCGCCGAAAGCGGACGCGCGGCCGAAGCGACGTTCACCGTCCCCAACGGCGTGGACACGGCTCGCTTCGTGCCTCAACCCCAGCCTGACCGCGATCCCGAAATTCTCTACGTGGGCAGCTTCCGCCACGTGCCCAACCTGATGGGCTTCCAGGTGCTGCGCGAAGAGGTGATGCCGCGCGTCTGGGAGCGGCACCCGAACGTGCGCCTGCGCGTGGTCGCCGGACCGAAGCACGAAGATTTCTGGAAAGGCACGGCCGATCCGCGGATTGCGCTGCACGGCTTCGTCGAGGACCTGCGGCCGCTGTATGCGCAGGCGTGGGCAGTAGCGGTTCCCCTCGCGGTGTCGGCGGGGACCAATATCAAGGTGCTGGAAGCCATGGCTTGCGGACGTGCCATCGTGAGTACGGTGCCAGGCTGCGCCGGTCTGGGATTGAACGACGGCGGCGAGCTGCTGGTGCGCGACGACTGGCCGCGCTTCGCCGATGCGCTCTGCGAGGTGCTGGACGATGCCGGCCTGAGGAGCCGGCTGGGAAGCTGCGCGCGAAGCACCGCGGAACAGCGGTTCAGTTGGCATGCGATCGCGGAGAGCGCCTGGCGAAGCTACCTGCGCGTATCTTGCTATACTGGTCCTTCCGTAAGGTCCAGTCCACATCTGAAGGAATTACATGATTTCAGCGACACAATTGCGCCCCGGCATGGTGATCAAGTACAACAATGACCTGTACTCCGTTTTCAGCGTGACCCATCGGACCCCAGGCAATCTGAGGGGATTCGTGCAGGCCAAGATGCGCAACCTCAAAAGCGGCACCATGACCGAGAACCGCTTCTCTTCCGAAGATCGCGTCGAGAAGGCGATCATGGAAGAGCATGAGATGGAGTACCTGTACGACGACGGCGAGTACTACTATTTCATGAACACCGAGAACTACGAGCAGATGCACTTAATGAAGGAGTTGCTCGGCGATGCCACCCAGTATCTGATTCCGAATCTCAAGGTCACCGTCGAGTTTTACGAAGGCAAGCCGATCAGCGTCGAGCTGCCCGCCACCGTGGACATGACCGTGGTCGAGACCGAGCCCGGCCTCAAGGGTGCGACCGTGTCCAACGTGACCAAGCCTGCCAAGCTGGAAACCGGCCTCGTGGTGCAGGTGCCGCCGTTCATCACCGAGGGCGAGAAGATCCGCGTCAACACCGCCGAAGGCACGTATCAAGAGCGCGCCTGAGTTCCGCCTCTTCCCCGGCGAAGACGGTCCGCAGGTCGAGAATCAACCTGCCCTCCTCGATCCGCGCGATCACCGGCGGATCGAATAGCCGTAACTGGCGCTCGCTTTCCACCACGTCGGCGCACTCAATCGCGATCACGTAGGTCGGGATCGATTGTTCCGGCGTGGCGCCGCCGCCGATCACGGATTGGCCGGAGCGGACTTCGGCGCCGGGCAGATCCTTCGCCAGCCCCTCGGCGCGGACCCGGATCTCTTCGGCGGATTGGCGGATCATCGCCAGCGCCGGCACGTGCTCCCAACGCTCCAGCACCAGGTTGCGCAGCGTGGCTTCCAGGGCCTGGTAGATCATCTTGTCCAGCCGCAGCGCCCGGAACAGCGGATTGCGGCGCAGGCGTGCGATCAGCTCGGGCTTGCCCGCCAGGATGCCGGCTTGCGGTCCGCCCAGCAGCTTGTCGCCGCTGAACGAAACCAGGTCGGCCCCTTCGTTGAGGCTCTCGGAGACCAGCGGCTCCTCGACTCCGAACGGCCGCAGATCCACCACGCAGCCGCTGCCGAGGTCCTCGTAGACCGGGATGCCTCGCTCGCGCCCCAGCGCGGCCAGTTCGCGCAGTCCGGGCCGCGCCGTAAAACCGGTGACGCGAAAGTTGCTGGGATGGACGCGCATCAGCAGGCGTGTGCGCTCCCCGATCGCCTCCCGGTAATCGGCGATGCTCGTGCGGTTGGTAGTGCCGACTTCGCGCAGCGTAGCGCCGGAGCGCGCCATGATGTCCGGAATGCGGAATCCGTCGCCGATCTCGATCAGTTCGCCGCGCGAGACGATCGCCTCTCCGCCCGCGGCTAGTTCGTTGAGCGCCAGAAAAATCGCCGCCGCGTTGTTATTGACCGCGATCCCCGGAGCGCCCGTCAGCCGTTCGATGAGCCCGCCGGCGTGAACGTCGCGCTTGCCGCGTCGTCCCGCGGCGGCATCGTACTCCAGGTTCGAATAGCCGGGCAGGATCGTGACTTCGCCGAGCGGAGCGCGCCCCAGGTTGGTGTGCAGCACCACCCCGCTCGCATTGATCACGCGCCGCAGTGACGGCGTCTGGAGCCGCTCGAGCGCCAGCGTGACACGGCTCTCCACCGGCAGCCCGAGGTCGCGCCCGGCCAGAATCTCGCTCCGGATTTCATCCACGGCGCGCCGGATCTCGGCGATCACGAGCGCCCGCGGATAAGCGCCTACGGTATCGCCCAGGTTCGCCAGGACGTCGTGAACTGCCGGCAGGTCGCGCAGGGTGAGGCGCACCAGACGATGTTAACGCGCTTGTGCAAACCGAGTGCAACCGACTAGAATAGAATTGATCGGGGCGTGGCTCAGCCTGGCTAGAGCGCCTGGTTCGGGACCAGGAGGTCGGTGGTTCGAATCCACTCGCCCCGACCATTTATTTTCTTCCGGTTATCCTCACTCTCCACCCCTCGGATCTTTGCTGACACCGACGCGATGCAGTGTCCGGATTTCCGTGGCGTGGGCGGCAGCGGTTGCCGGCCGGCCCAGCCGCTTCCCGTTCTGGCGGGCATGCGCCAGCCCAGCCCGGGTCCGTTCTCGCAGGATCTCCCTTTCGAACTCGGCGAAAATCGCGAGCAAGCCCGCCATGGCGCGGCCGGCGGGCGTGGTCAGGTCGAGCGCTTCGGTCAATGACACGAACGCCACGCCGAGGTGCTCCAATTCCTGGAGGCTCGCCAGCAGATCCGTTACGGATCGGCCCCAGCATGGCGCGGTTCTGCATCGGCAGATTTTGCTTTTGGAAAAGCTCGTTTGGCCGACATTTCGGAGTGTCACCCAACCACGTCCGGAGTCGATCCTTTTCGGCAGGGCAGAAGCATCCTCCACTGTCCTGCTCTCCACATTCTGCGCGTAAGGCCGTCAGAACATTCTGTTCTCAAGACGTCTCAGCGCACGGTTGGACTCTCTCACAGACTCGTAAGCAAGGCGTTCCCACTCTCAAAGCTTCAGCTTCAAAGTTTCGACCATGTAGTCTCGCATCGCCTGGTTGCCGCCGCCCTCGCCCATCACCGGTCCGGTAAACTTCGTCTCTCGAAGGTAACCGACCAGCTCCGGCAGCTTGATTACTCCCGTCCCGAACGGCACCATGCGGCCCCGGGCAGGTTGTCCGTCGGGCGATGGCGCATCCGATGGGGGTTGAAAATCGCGCAGGTGCGTGCCAACCATGCGGGAGCGATACTTCCGGTACACGCTCATCGGATCCACACCACACGCCACAAAGTGGCCCACATCCGGCCACAGGTTGAAATAGCGGCTGTCGGTGGCGTCCATGAACGCGTCGATCAACCCGGCGCGGATGTCGCCCTGCTCAGGGTGTAGACCGACCGGAATCCCGGTCTCCTCCTTCACCCTCTTGCCGATCTCATTTGCGTTTGCGGCCCAGGCACTGACATCGACTTTGCGATACTCCTCGTCCGTGCCGTTGCCCAGATTCGCTCCGGGTGCAATCAGAGGGTTCATGTATTTCCCGCCGACAGCTTTCAAGAAACGGGCCACGCGAAGATGCGCTTCGACCAGCTCTTTGCGCTGCTCGGTGAGATGCATATGGCTGTACATCGCACTGCCCAGAAGCGTCAGACTGCGTTGCGCCATCCCTTCACGAAATTCGGAGATTCGTGACTCGAATGCCTCCACGAACCTGCGGTTCGTCGCATTCATTTCGATATTGTGAACGCCAAGCCCGTGGCATTCGTCGCAGATCTGCCAGACGCCTTCGACTACCGATGGCGGCGGCGAAGCCGCGGGACTGCGACCCCCGCGTCCTCCAGGTGTCCCTCCCGGAACCAGCCCTGCCGGGAAGTTCTGCTCTTGCGTAGTCTGCGCCGCGCACACGCCAGCCGCGCCGGCCGCGAGCAACAAATCTCTGCGACTGAACCTGGACATCAGGATTCTCCTCTCCGGGCCATCCGTCTCGATACTATATACGACTTCGCCGCCACCGAATCCCCTCCTTGACGCCGTCGATCCCGTGAAGTATAAGTATCGCAACCTGCCAGACGAGGGCTGGCAAGGAGCGGCTCAGACGCCCTGCTGAAGGAGCAAGTTAAATGGATCCTATTTCCCGACGTCGAGTTCTAGGTGCAAGTGCGGCAGCTTTTACCGCCGCATCGTACAATCGCGTCCTCGGCGCGAACGACACCATCCAGGTTGGCGTAGTTGGTACGGGCGCCCGCGGCGGCGGGCACGTCCGTTCTCTCGGCAACCAGAAGGACGCGCGCATCATCGGGCTGTGCGACGTCTGGCTGAAGCGGGCCCAGGCACGCACGCAGACCGCTCCGGAGGCGCAGGTATTTCAGGATCATCGGCGGCTTTTGGAACTGAAGGATCTGGACGCGGTGCTGATCGCCACCCCGGACCATTGGCACGTCCCAATTTCCATGGATGCAATCGGCGCAGGAAAGGACGTCTTCTGCGAAAAGCCGATCACCCTCAAATTGGGCGAAGCCGACGCGCTAAGGAAGGCCATCGCAGATAGCAGACGAATCTTCCAGTCGGGAATGCAACAGCGCTCCATGACGCATTTTCAAGCCGCGCGGGACGAATATATCAAAGCCGGCAAGTTGGGTAAGGTGACGCTGGTCCGCACATGGTGGCATGGCAGCGTCAGTTCATTCGTGAAGCCCATCCCGGCCGAGCTCCAGAACCAGCCGTCGGATCTGGATTGGAAGCGTTTCATCCAGCCTACAGACAAGAACCGGCCGTACCATCCATATCAGTTCAACTGTTTCCGCGCCTTCTTCGATTTCGGAGGCGGCCAGTTCACGGACCTGTTCACGCACTGGGTAGACGCGGCGCATATGCTCCTCGGCGAAGACACCCCAAACTCGGCGAATGCCTCCGGCGGCCTGTATATTCCCGAGCTGCAGAACGACGGCAGCGGCCGCACCGTTCCCGACACGGTGGATGCGGCGCTCACCTATCCCGGCGGCTGGATGTGTACCTTCGAAGCCACCATGGCTGCGGGCATCAATGCGAACGGCCTGGAATTCTGCGGCACCAAGGGCAAGCTCTACATCACTCGCACCGGCTTTGAGTTCACTCCTGTGGATCCC
The DNA here is from genome assembly GCA_035499435.1 of Candidatus Acidiferrales bacterium. Lineage (GTDB taxonomy): Bacteria > Acidobacteriota > Terriglobia > Bryobacterales > Bryobacteraceae > Solibacter. Next base: position 8,512 of record DATJYW010000073.1, read on the forward strand.
AACGCGCCAACAGGATACGGAGGCCGTCGCGGCGGGACCGGCGGTTCTGCGCCCTCCGGGCCCTTCTCCCTCCAACCACCGCCCAACCCACTCACCATCGGCGTGCGCGCCGCCGGCGGCGATGAGCACCTGCGTAACTGGCTCGATTGCATCAAATCGCGGAAGACGCCCAATGCGACGATCGTGGATGGCATCCGTTCCGCAGCAGCCTGCCATCTCTGCTCCATTTCCTACCAGCAGGGCCGCCGCTTGAAGTACGATACTGCGAAGGAACGGATCGTCTGAACGCATGAATCGAAGCCGACTATTCTTCATCAGCTGTCTTGCGCTGATCACGACCGCTGTGGCGTTTTCCATGCGGGGCGACTCGCTCGACGGAATGCGCGCCGATTTCTTTCTCTCCAACGAGCAGATCGGGGTTGCGCTCAGTCCTGCATTTTGGGGAAACACCATCGCCGTCCTGATTGGCGGCGCACTTGCCGACTATTTAGGGATGAAACGGCTGCTGCAGCTCTCCAGCATCGGCTACATCGCGGCGCCGCTGCTGATCATCTTTGCGCCGCGCCCGGCCGCCGCCGTGGCGCCCTACTACTCCGATCCCGGCTTCCAGTGCCTTTTCGGCGGCATGCTGCTTCTCGGCTTGAGCCAGGGGCTGGTCGAGGCGGCCATCAATCCTCTCATCGCGGCCCTTTACTCTCGCGAAAAGACGCACCGGTTCAGTCTGCTCCATGCGTGGTGGCCGGGCGGCCTGATCCTGGGCGGACTCCTCGCCTACGCCCTCACCAAGATGATGGGCCTGGATCTCGGCAGCGTCACGCCGGCCACTGCCACGTTCGGCTGGCAAGTCAAGATCGGGACGATCCTCATCCCCGCCGTCGTGTACGGGCTCATGGTTTCTCGCGAAACACTTCCGCCCACCGAGCGAGCCTCCGCCGGCGTCTCCACAGGCCAGATGTTTCGTGAGGTTCTTCGTCCGATGTTCCTTCTGCTGTTCGTGTGCATGTGCATGACGTCCAGTTCGGAACTTGGTCCGGACCAGTGGGTAGGTCCGCTGATCGGCAACCTGACCGGAATGCGCGGAATCCTGATTCTGGTCTATACGGCAGGAATCATGTTCCTGCTGCGCTTCTTCGTCGCAGGCCGGCTTGCGAAATGGATCTCCCCGATCGGTCTCCTGACCGCCAGTGCAGCGCTCACCGCCGCGGGCCTGTTGGCGCTCTCAGGCGTCAACGCTCCCGCGCAAGCCTTCCTGGCTGCGACGGTCTTCGGTGTGGGCAAGACGTTCTTCTGGCCCACCATGCTGGGCGTGACCGCGGAGCGATTTCCCCGCGGGGGAGCCTTGCTGTTGGCCATCATGGGCGGCGCCGGCAACCTGGCTGCGGCGCTGATTCTCCCCTTGATGGGAGGATGGTATGACCAGTTCGGTGCAGCGATGGCGTTTCGATATGTTGCCGTCATGCCCATCGCGCTGACCGTGATCTTCGCAGCTCTGGCCCTGCACTACCGGCGAAACGGCGGTTATCGGGTGGTCCGGCTGGACGTGCAAACGGAGATCGCCACTAATTAAGAAGTCTCGGGTGTCGTGCAGTCATCGCCACAGCCGGGTTGGCACTACTATCGCCGCTGTGGTATCACTGCGTCATGAAGCGTCAGGAAAACACTCGGAGAGAAATGTGGCGAACCACAGGGGCAATGCTTCTCGGAGCGAGCGCCGTGCAGGCGCAGGGTAAAGATGAATGGACGCCCAAGAAGCAGTCCAGCGGTGGTGCGATTCGTTCTGGACATTTGCTGTTCCTCGGCGGAATCGGCGGCTGGTATCCGGAGCGGCGGCCAAAACCTGGCGACATCAAGGAGCAGACCGGGGATGCGCTGGAGATGATGAAGGCTTCGCTTGAAAAGTCCGGGTCCTCGCTCGCGAACGTGCTTAAAGTGCAAGTTGCCTTGGTCGATCCCGAGAAGAATTGGGAGGGAATGGACCAGGTCTACAACACGTTTTTCACGACGAGCCCAAAACCGGTGCGGTCCTACTTCGGGTCCACCGGCTTTCGGAGATCCGGACAGCTACTCCAGATTGATTGCGTGGCTTATGTAGAGTGAAACTCGCCACTGGCAGGATGCAGAAAAAACCGATTGAACCAGAGTACAATGCACTCAGTTCTGCAAAATGCTGCTCCCGGCATCGCAACCAGCCATTTCGTCAACACGGCCCGTCCGTCCGGTCTCTGCGTGTGTCCTCTGGTTGCCTCCTTTATTACGCTGTTTGGCCTGGATCTTCGCCTCACAACCGTCCCATGTGATCGCAGCCGAGACCGAACCGCAGGCGCCTGCCATCCTGGAACGGCGCTGTCTGCAATGCCACAATGAGACGGCACGAATGAGCGGCCTCTCCCTGGCCACCGCCGAAGACGCGAAGAAAGGTGGCGTCCACGGGCCCGCGATCGTTCCCGGAAAACCGCAGGAAGGCACCCTCCTGCGCATGATCTCCGGCGACAAGCCGAAGATGCCCATGCAGTCAGCTCCTCTCTCGCCGTCGGAAGTCGCGACCATCCGTGGTTGGATTGAAGCCGGTGCGCCCTGGACGGGAACACTCGGCACCAAGCCCAAACTCTGGTCCCTTCAGCCCCTCACCAGGCCCGCCGTTCCCGCGGTCCAATCCGATTGGGTCCGAACTCCCATCGACGCGTTCATCCTCGCGAAACTCAACGCGATGAAGTTGACGCCTTCGGCCGAGGCCGATCGCCCCACCCTGATTCGCCGCCTCACCTACGACCTGCATGGACTGCCACCCTCCTGGGATGAGATCCAAGCCTTCGTCGCCGACCGCGCTCCCGATGCCTACGAAAGACTAGTCGATCGCCTTCTCGCCTCGCCTCGCTACGGGGAACGGTGGGGGCGTCACTGGCTCGACGTCGTCCACTACGGCGAATCCCACGGCTACGACAAGGACAAGCCGCGCCGCAATGCCTGGCCCTACCGCGATTACGTGATCCGTGCCTTCAATGAGGACAAACCCTATTCCCGGTTTGTCGGAGAGCAGCTTGCCGGGGACGTCCTCTCGCCCGAGGATCCTCAGGGCGTTGTCGCAACCGGCTTCATCGCTGCCGGACCTTGGGACTTTGTCGGTCACGCCGAGCTCCGGGAGAACACGACCGACAAGAACATCACCCGCCTGCTCGACCGCGATGACATGGTCATGACCACCATGTCCGCCTTCGTGAGCATGACCGCTCACTGCGCCCGCTGCCACGATCACAAGTTCGACCCCATCCCGCAAGAGGACTACTACAAGCTCCAGGCAGTCTTCGCCGGAGTGGACCGCGCCGATCGGCCCTACGACACCGATCCCGAGGTCTTCGCGAAACGACGTGCTTTGCTCGAGCGCAAGCGTGCCCTGGTGGTCCAGCTACGGCCATTGCAGGATGCCGCGGCTTCCGTCACCAGTCCGGAACTGGAGAGGCTCGACGCAACCCTGGCCGCCCGAAAACAGGAACTCGCCGACAACAAGAAGCCGGAGATTCAAGCCGAAATCGGTCAGCTCACGGCCGGCCGCAAGGCGCTGGTCCAATCTCTTCTCTCCACCGAGGTGAAGGACGAAACCCGCCGCCTCACCGCCGAACTCGAAGATCTGAACCATGAAATCGAGGCCCTGGGCAAACCTCAACTGGTGTACGCCGCCGCAAACTTCTTCGATCCACAGGGTACTTTTAGCTTTGCGATCGAGCCGCGTCCCATCACCGTACTCCAGCGCGGCAGTGTGGAAAGCCCCGGAAAGCTCGTCGGACCTGGAGCCCTTTCCTGTGTGCCCGGCCTTTCCTCCACCTTCGCGATCGGCCCCGCCGAAACGGAAGGAGCCCGCCGCGCGGCGCTGGCACACTGGATCACGAGCCCTGGCAACATGCTCACCTGGCGCTCCATTGTGAATCGCGTTTGGCAGTACCACTTCGGCACGGGCATCGTCGATTCCGCGAACGACTTCGGGCACATGGGCTCCCAACCCAGCCACCCGGAACTTCTCGACTGGCTGGCCGTCACATTTCGCGACCAGGGCGGAAGCATCAAACAACTCCACAAGCTCATCCTCATGAGTTCCGTCTACCGGCAGCAGTCCGCCAACAATCGCGCGGATGCCCTGATCGATTCCGAAAACCGGTACCTGTGGCGCATGAACCGGCAGCGCCTCGACGCCGAGTCCGTCCACGATGCCGCGCTCAGCGTGACCGGAAAACTCGATCTCACGATGGGCGGCCCCTCCGCCGAGCAGTTCTGGTTCAAAGACGATCACTCGCCCGTCTACGACTATTCGAAGTTCGACATAGACAGCCCAGCGGCCTACCGTCGCAGCGTCTACCGGTTCATCGTGCGCAGCGTGCCCGACCCGTTCATGGACCGCCTCGACTGCCCCGACGCCTCGTTGATCACCGCCAAACGGAACACCACCATAACCGCAATTCAGGCGCTGGCCCTGCTCAATAATCCGTTCATGGTGCGGCAGGCGGAACACCTTGCCGCGCGCGTCAGCAGTCTCGCGTCCGAACCTGGACAACAGGTCGCCTGGATCCATCGCCTCACGCTGGGCCGCGACCCCGCTCCCGCGGAATCGCAACGGCTCGTGGAGTTCGCGGCGCGCCATGGACTCGAGAACGCCTGCCGCGCAATTCTGAACAGCAACGAATTTCTTTTCGTGGATTGAAAACCCTATGGATCGGCGGCAATTTCTTTGGAACTTCGGGGGCGGACTCGGCGGTATCGCCCTGGCGCAAATGCTCCAGGCCGAAACGCAATTTCCTCCAAAAGCGAAACGCGTCGTCCAGCTCTTCATGTCCGGCGCCGCCAGCCAGTGCGACACGTTCGACTACAAGCCCGAGCTGATCAAGCGCAACGGCGAGAAGTTCGATGCCGGCGGCAAGGTCGAACTCTTCCAAAGTAGTCCCGGCGCCGTCATGAAGAGTCCCTGGGACTGGAAGCAGCATGGGCAATGCGGCAAGTGGATCAGCGATCTCGTGCCTCACATCGCCTCCTGCGCCGATGACATCGCGTTCGTCCATTCCATGCAGGCCAAGTCCAACGTCCAC
>DATJYW010000074.1:0-8502 GCA_035499435.1 Candidatus Acidiferrales bacterium
GCCGCCGCCTTTCGTGTAGGTTCGCCGGCAGACCTCGCGCATTTTCCGTGGCTGCTGCTTACCAACACGGTCATAGGGACGCTGCTGGTGGCGAGCGGAGCCGGCGCGCTCAATCAGTGGATGGAGCACCGCTTCGACGCAAGGATGCGCCGCACCGCCCGCCGGCCTGTCGCGGCCGGCCGCATTGAGCCTCTGCATGCGTTGTTATTCGGCGCATCCTTCGCGCTCTGGGGCGCGGGTGGGCTGGCGGGGTTCGTAGCGCCGGCCGTGGGCCTGCTGGCCATGCTGACGCTGAGCTGGTATCTACTTCTCTATACACCTCTCAAGCGCCGGACCCCGCTTTGCACCCTGATTGGCGCGTTTCCGGGAGCCATGCCGGTGTTGATCGGATACGTCGCGGCGGCGGGCAGGCTCGACCGCCCGGCCTGGCTGCTCTTCGCGATCCTGTTCCTCTGGCAGTTCCCACACTTCATGGCAATCGCCTGGATGTACCGTGAAGACTACGGCCGGGCGGGCTACCGCGTGCTGCCGGAGGCTGGCCGCCGGGCTCTCTTTGTAACCGGCCAGACGCTGCTACCGCTTCTCGCCCTTGTGCCGCTGTGTTCGCTCGTGGCCCCCGCCGCAGTGGCCCTTCCGCTCACACTCGGATATCTGTACTACGGCGCGCGATTTGCGTGCCGCAGAAGCACTGCGGACGCACGGCGACTCCTGTTCGCCTCGATCGTTTATCTTCCCACGCTATTGGGCATCGCCGTTCTCTTCCGGGCGTAGGAGCGTGTCGAAGGCGTTGACAGCCAGGAGATCGAGAGACTTGACCACGATGTCCGCTGGCAGATGATTGCCGTTGCGGCCCACGCCGATGCTCCGCATCCCGGCGCTCCGTGCCCCTTGCACGCCGGCCACGGCATCTTCCACCACGATGCATCGGTCTGCCGGCGCCCCCACCCGCGCAGCCGCCTTCAGGAAGACCTCGGGATCCGGCTTGCCTCTGTGAACATCGTCCGCCGAGACGATGCCCTGGAAGCAGTGGGCCGCGTTCAGCGCGTCGAGCACGACGTCGATATTCGGCCGTGGCGCCGCCGACGCGATCGCCTGCAGCCATCCCTCCTCGTGAAGCCGGTGGATCCACGCCGCCACCCCGGGCAGCGGCGCCATTCCGTTCTTCCGCACCAGGTCGCGATATAGCTCTTCCTTCGCTTCTGCGACACTGGCGATTCGCTCTGGAGTCGCCGCTCCGCCGAGCCATTGCGGGAGGAAAGCGTCATCCCGCCGTCCGAACGAGCGGAGGAACTGTTCGTACGTGATGGTGACGCCCTCCTTCGCCAGAGTGTCCCGCCAGGAAATCCAGTGGAACTCCTCTGAATCGATCAGTGTCCCGTCCATGTCCCAAAGCACGGCCCGCGGCATGTTCACTCCTAACCTACCTTTGCCGCGACTCGGGAGAGCGCGTACTCCTGCAGGTGGCCCGCGTCGCTGTTGAACTTGCGGATGCCCTCGGCGAGCTTCTCGGTCGCCATGGCGTCCTCATTGTGCATCCAGCGGAAGGTCTTCTCGTCCAGGTGGAGTTGCTCTTCCTGGACAGTCTTGGCGTTTTGTGGATGCAGGCGGCGATCGACCTCGCCCATGGACTGCTCCAGTTTCTCAAGAAGCTCGGGACTGATGGTGAGTAGATCGCAGCCGGCCAGCCCGACGATTTGATTCACGTTGCGGAAGCTCGCCCCCATCACCTGCGTGTTGTAGCCGTACTTTTTGTAGTAGTTGAAAATGCGCGTGACCGAGGCGACACCCGGATCCTGGTCCGGCGCAATCTCCGCACCGCCCTGCTCCTTCTTGTACCAATCGTAGATGCGGCCCACGAACGGCGAGATCAAAGTGACGCCTGCCTCGGCGCATGCCACTGCCTGGGCGAAGCTGAACAGCAGCGTCAGATTGCAGTGAATGCCTTCCTTTTCGAGTTGCTCCGCTGCCCGAATGCCCTCCCACGTACTCGCGACCTTGATCAGAATGCGCTCGCGCGACAAGCCCTGCGCCTCGTATAGCGAGATCAGCTTGCGTCCCTTGGCGATAGTGGCCTCGGTATCGAAGCTCAGCCTCGCCGCCACCTCCGTGGAGACGCGGCCCGGCACCACTTTGAGAATTTCGCCGCCGAACAGGACGAACAGCCGGTCGATGAACTCCCCAGCCATCGCTTCGTGATCCCCGCCGCGCTCCAGCGCGAGGTCGGTAGCCTGTTCCACCAGGTGCTGGTACGCCGGCATCTGCGCCGCGTGATAAAGCAGCGACGGATTTGTCGTAGCGTCCTGCGGCCGATGTTGCGCGATCGCCTGGATGTCGCCCGTGTCCGCGACCACCGTCGTATATTTCTTGAGAGATTCCAGAAGTGTCATCCGTTCCTCCTTATTTACTTGCTTCCGCTAATCAGGTTGCCTTCCAATTGCGCGACCTTGGCCAGCCGGCGTCGATGCCGCTCAGCGCCGCTGAACCGTGCGCCGAGAAAGCTCCTCGTTAAGTCCCACGCCACCGCAAGTCCGGTGGTCCTGCCTCCCAGGCAGAGGACGTTCATATCATCATCCTCCACTCCCTGCCGCGCCGAAAAGTCGTCGTGACACAACGCGGCTCGGACGCCATGAACCTTGTTCGCCGCCACCGACGCGCCCACACCGCTGCCGCAAACCAGGACGCCGCGCTCTACGCGTCCCTCCGCCACCGCCAACGCCAGAGGAATCGCGAAGTCCGGATAGTCGTCATCCGTGTCATACGTCTTGTTGCCGAAGTCGACTACCTCGTGGCGCGCCTCCGCCAACAGCTTCGAAAGCTGCTCCTTCATCTCGAATCCGCCGTGATCGGCGCCGATACCGACCTTCATCGCTTCCCCCGTTGTCGTTCGATCTGGCCCTTCGCCGCGGCCACAACGTGGTCCGCGTTGAACCCGAATTTCTTCAAGAGATGCTTGAGCGGCGCTGACGCCCCAAACGTCTCGATGCCGATGTTGTGCCCTTCGCAGCCGGTATATTTGGTCCAGCCGAAATCCGAAGCCTCCTCCACCGAGACTCGCGCCTTGACGTCCGGCGGCAACACGGAATCCCGATACTGTTGATCCTGGTCATCGAACAACTCCCACGAAGGCATGCTGACCACTCGCGCACGCACCCCCTCGCGGATCAACTGTTCGTAGGCTTCCAGGCACAGCGCGACCTCGCTGCCCGTGCCGATCAGGATCACCTCCGGATCGCCACCCGGCGCATCGGCGAGCACGTACGCACCACGTGCGAGGCCCGCAGCCGCCGCGTACTTCGTCCGGTCGATGGTCGGCACCGCCTGGCGCGTGAGCACCAGCACCGCGGGCTCGTGATGCAGTTGCAGAATCACTTTCCACGCCTCCCGTACCTCGTTCGCGTCGGCCGGCCGGATCAGGATCAGCCCAGGAATTGCGCGCATGTGCGCCAGTTGCTCGATCGGCTGGTGCGTGGGCCCATCCTCGCCAACGCCGATCGAGTCGTGAGTGAACACGTAGATCGCCGGCAGTTCCATCAGGGCGCTTAACCGCAACGCGCCGCGCAGGTAATCGACGAAGATGAAAAAACCCGAGCCGAACGGCCGTACCTTCACCAGGCTCATGCCGTTCAAGATCGCGCCCATCGCGTGTTCCCGGATGCCGAAGTGGAAATTGCGGCCCGCATAATTCTCCGCCGAGAAATCGCCCGCACCCTCGAACGTGAGCCGCGTCTTCGTCGATGGCGCGAGATCCGCCGCGCCGCCGATCAGCCACGGAATATTCTTCGCCACCGCGTTCAGCACCTTGGCCGACGATTCCCGTGTGGCCAGTCCCTTTGGATCGGTGGGGAACTCAGGCAAATCGCGATCCCAACCCTCAGGGAGCTGCCTGTGCTGCATGCGATACAACTCCTCGGCCAGCTCGGGATACTGCTTGCGGTACTCGGCAATGCGCGCGAACCAGCGGTCGCGCAATTCCTTCCCGCGCGCCCCGATACCTTGCTGGAAGTGCTCGTACACGCCATCCGGCACGAAGAACTTCCTGTCCTCGGGCCAGCCGTAATTTCGCTTGGCGAGCCGCACCTCGTCCTCCCCCAGGGGCTCACCGTGCGCTCCGCTGGTGTCCTGCTTGTGTGGCGCGCCGTATCCGATGTGGCTGTCCACGATGATCAGTGTCGGCCGGTCCTTCGTCTCCTGGAACGTTCGAAAAGCCCGCGCCAGCATCTCGAGATCATTCGCGTCGCCAACCCGTGTCACGTTCCACCCGTAGGCGCTGAAGCGCGTCGCCACGTCTTCGCTGAACGCCAGCGCCGTATTGCCCTCGATCGTGATGTGGTTGTTGTCGTAGATCCAGCACAGATTCGAGAGCCGCAGGTGTCCCGCCAGCGAGGCCGCCTCGCTGGAGATGCCCTCCATCATGCACCCATCGCCGCAGAGCGCGTACACGTTGAAATCGAACAGATCCTCGAAGCCCGGCTTGTTGTACCGCGCCCCGAGCCACTGCCGCGCGATCGCCATCCCGACGCTGGTCGCGACGCCCTGTCCCAGCGGCCCCGTCGTGGTTTCCACGCCCGACGTCCACCGGTACTCAGGATGTCCGGGGCAGCGGCTGTCTAACTGCCGGAACGTCTTAAGCGCGTCCAGCGGCACCGACGGCTCTCCGAGAGTCTCGTAATCCTTGCTGACCGCCCGCACTCCCGTCAGATGGAGCATCGAGTAGAGCAGCATCGACGCGTGGCCGGCCGACAGCACAAAGCGGTCGCGATTCGGCCACACCGGATCGGTCGGATCGAAGCGCAGAAACTCCTGCCAGAGGCTGTACGCCACCGGCGCCATCGCCAGGGGAGTTCCGGGATGCCCCGAATTGGCAGCTTGCACGCCGTCCATGGAAAGCGTGCGGATGGTGTTGATGCAAAGCTGATCGATGGAGTGCTGCACTTTGGAGTCGTTCGGGAGAATGGCTGTGCTCATGGAATTCCTTTCTCGGAAAAAACGAGGGTGGCCGTGCGGTAGACCCGGCCACCCTCAAGCGCCAATGGACTCACGCCGCGGGCCAACGCCAACCCGTGATTTCCGGCGCGTCGATGCCGTGCTGATACGCGTGGGCACGGCAGGCGAGCTGTCGGTTACGGAACTTCTCTTTCGCATGGCCGCCGATGCGTTGTAGCGCGGGGACGCGATCAATGGCGTCGAGGGCCAGGCTGAACCGGTCGGTTTGGTTGTTGATCGCCAGCTCCATCGGCGTGTTGATATTGCCCTTTTCTTTGTACCCGCGGACGTGCAGCCTCCTGTTGTTACGCCCGTAGGTGAGCCGGTGGATCAGCCAGGGATAGCCGTGAAAATTGAAGATGATCGGTTTGTCGACGGTGAACAGCGAGTCGTAATCTTGGTCGCTCAAACCGTGGGGATGTTCCGAGCACGGCTGCAGCTTGAACAGGTCCACCACGTTGATGAAGCGGACCTTGAGCTCGGGGAACTCTTCGCGCAGCAGTGCCGTCGCTGCCAGGGCCTCCTGAGTGGGGATATCGCCGGCGGAAGCCATCACCAGGTCGGGCTCGCAACCCTGATCGTTGCAGGCCCACTCCCACATCCCGATGCCTTTCGTGCAGTGCTCAATGGCCGCGTCCATATTCAGGTACTGCAGGTGCAACTGCTTGTCGGACACGATCACGTTGATGTAGTTCTCACTCTTCAGGCAGTGATTGGCTACGGAGAGCAGACAGTTCGCGTCCGGCGGCAGGTAGATGCGAGTCACGGCGGCGCTCTTGTTGAGCACCACGTCGAGGAAGCCGGGATCCTGGTGAGTGAATCCGTTGTGGTCCTGCCGCCAGACCGTCGACGTAATCAGCAGGTTCAGCGACGAAATCGGCCGGCGCCACGAAAGATGATTGCAGATGGAGAGCCACTTCGCGTGCTGGTTGAACATCGAGTCCACGACGTGAATGAAAGCCTCATACGACGAGAAGAAGCCGTTTCGGCCGGTTAGCAGGTAGCCTTCGAGCATGCCCTCCATAGTGTGCTCGCTCAGCATCTCGATGACGCGCCCGTCGGTGGCCAGCTCGCCGCCATCCTGATCTTCCGGGAAATACTCGGCGATCCAGAACTTCTTGGCAGCCTGATACACAGCCTGCAGCTTGTTCGAGGTGGTTTCGTCCGGGCCGAACACCCGGAAATTGGTCATATTCAGCTTCATCACGTCGCGCAGAAAATTCCCCAGCGGCGGGACATTCTCCACCTCGACACAGCCGGGCCGCTCCACTTTCACTGCATAATCCTCGAACGCAGGCAGGCGCAGCCCTCTTCTGAGGACGCCGCCGTTGGCGTGCGGATTGGCGCTCATGCGGCGTTCGCCGGCGGGCGCCAGAACCTTGAGGTCGGCCCGCAGCTTGCCGCTGCTGTCAAACAAGTCCTCCGGCCGCTGGTCGCGCATCCACTTCTCGAGGATCTGCAACTGCTCGGGATCCTTCTTGACGTCGGTCAGCGGAACCTGGTGCGCGCGCCAGAAACCTTCGAGCCGATGCCCTCCCACCTGTTCGGGAGCTCCCCAACCCTTCGGCGACCGGAGCACGATCATCGGCCAGCGCGGCCGCGTGGCGACGCCCGTCAGCCGGCATTCCTGCCGATGCCGCCGGATCTCCTGGACGCAATGCTCCACCGTCGCAGCCATTGCCTGGTGCATGCTTTCGGGGTCGGAGCCCTCAACGAAATGCGGCGTCCAGCCGTAGCCCTTCAGCAGGTCCTCCAGCTCCTCGTGGCTGATGCGCGCCAGCAGCGTGGGATTGTTGATCTTGTACCCGTTCAAATGGAGAATCGGGAGCACCGCGCCGTCGCGGATAGGACTCAGAAACTTGTTGATGTGCCACGAAGTGGCCAGCGGTCCGGTCTCCGACTCGCCGTCGCCCACCACCGCGGCCACGATCAGCTCGGGGTTGTCGAACGCCGCGCCGCAGGCATGCGACAGCACGTACCCCAACTCGCCGCCTTCATGAATCGACCCGGGCGTTTCCGGCGTGCAGTGGCTCCCGATGCCGCCGGGAAACGAGAACTGTCTGAAGAATTCGCGCATCCCGCGTTCGTCCTCGCTCTTGTGCGGGTAGATTTCGGAGTAGGTCCCCTCCAGGTATCCCGGCGCCAGCACGCCCGGAGCGCCATGACCCGGCCCGGCCATGAAGATCATGTCGAGGTCGAACTTCTTGATCAGCCGGCTCAGGTGGATGTAGCTGAACGCGAGCCCGGGGCTCGAGCCCCAGTGGCCGAGCAGCCGGTTCTTGATGTGCTCCGGCTTGAGCGGCGTCTTCAACAGCGGGTTTTCCTGCAGATAGATCATGCCGAGCGCCAGATAGTTGCACGCTCGCCAGTACGCGTCGGTTTTCTTCAACTCCTCCGTCGTCAGAGGCGATCCCTTGACTGTGGATCGCGCGATCCCGTATGCGCTCAACGGCGCACTCACTGGTTGCTCGGTCTCTACTAGAGGTGTCATTCGTCAGGCTCCTCGCGTTGTCGCGGTGCTGTTAGAACGGTTCATTGTTTTGTGTGGCAGGGTGCCGATTAGAATGCAACGCTTCGGCCACTCGCCAAACTCCTGTGAATCCACGACTCCGCCCCTGCGTTATGTCGGATTTACTCAGCGACTGACGGAAATCCGTCACCGCCACACCGGAACCGTCATCGAAACCGGGTAGTGATCCGACCCATGCACGTCATCGTGGACCCGGCCCTGAAACTTCAAATCCTCCGAAGCGAAGATCCAATCGATCGCGTGCGCGTGGTGAGCCAGTCCGTGGACCGGTGTTGTGGGACGCTCGTGTAGTCGCACTGCGTCATGAAAGCCCGCCTCGCGGAGAAGCCTAGCGGCATCGCCGCGGCTCGCAATCAAGTTGAAATCCCCACCGATCACGAAGACTGGCCGATTGACATATCGCCGGCAATCATCGAGCACCTCAGCCAACTGCCGGACGCGAAGCGCGTCGTCGCCTTTACTCTCCAAGTGAAGGTTGTAGGCCACCAGCCTGCGGCCGTAGACGCTTGCCTCTGCTACAAGCGCAATCCTGCCGCCGTTCCGCCGCTGAAACACTCCGAGTTCGGGAACATACCATCGCGGATGCCAAAAGTTGGACTGGTCGCGAAATTGAATCATCCTGCCCCTCGAGAGCGGCCACGGAGACAGCGTCGCCTGGCCTTGAAACGCGGGAAAGGCTTGGGAACCCTCACTGAGTTCCTGGAATTCCTTTCCAAAAACAAAGTTCATATTGAGAGCTTGCGCCAACTCGCTCGCGATATCGGAAAAGTGCGTCCGCCGCGCGTTCAGGTCCACCTCCTGGAGCAGGATCAAGTCTGCCTCGATCGTCCGCAAAAATTCGAGAATTCTCGGAAACTGCAAACCGCGTTCGATATTCCAGCTCACAATGCGAATAAACTCTCGCGACCATGGCCTGATCGCCAAGTCTTTCATGGGGCCGCCCGGACCGGGTTGAACTGGAAATACGAGTAAAGCGCAATCGGCCAGAC